>JAPKZC010000617.1 GCA_026394025.1 Candidatus Solibacter sp. | reverse complement strand
GGCGGCTCGGTTGCGAGTTTCGCCACGGCCATGGCCGGTACGGATGAGAGCCCCGTTTACCAGACGGTCCGGTACGACACCGACGGTTATCAACTCGATATTCCCAATGGCACTTATACGGTGACGCTCAAGCTGGTCGAGCCGGCGAATGCGGTCGCGGGAGCGCGCGTCTTCGGAATCGAGTTGCAGGGGAAAACGGTTGTTGACCGGATCGATGTCTTTGAGAAAGCAGGCAAAGACCGGGCGCTGGATCTAGACTTTCACGAGGTGCGGGTTGTCGATGGCAGGTTGAACCTGCGCTTTGTCCGGATCGTCGAATTCCCCTGCATTGCCGGCATCGTCATTCGGGGGATGACCGATGCGGCGAATCAGGTTCCCGGCCAGTTCTACACGCGGAAGATCAACTGCGGCGGACCGGCCTGGAAGGACTACGAGGCTGATCAAGCGGCGGCAGGCAGCGGCAGCGCCGGCGAAGAGCGTTCGCTGGGGGCGAGCGCGTTCTATCAGGATTGGGCCGTGGTCAACTTCGGTCGTGACACGGGTCCGGCCATCGGTTCGCTCTTCACCCGGCTCGACGGCAAGGCTTTCCCCGAAGTGTCTCAATGGGGTGCCGGCCCCGGCCAGGTCCGGGTCAACGGCACTCCGTGGGCGCAGGAGGCGAACCGCTACGCGTTCGTGGATGAGATGGAGGCGCTGCGCTCGAAGTTGAAGGGCGCCGGCAACCTGGAGCGGTTCGACTACTGGCTGAATACGTTTCGCTTTACAAAGGCGATGGCGCAGTTCGGCTGTGCGGCGGGGGAGCTGGATCGCATCATGAAAGGGCCGGACGTGGACAAGGACCGCGCCCTCACTGTGCGCCAGGAACTCACCCGACTGTGGGTTGAGATGATCCGCTTTCAAATGGCCGCGGTGGATACCCCCGGTGAAATGGGAACCCTCGCCAACCTCGAACAACAGTCCCGCGGCGCCGCTCATCTCCTGGACAAACATGATGCCGCCTTGAAGAAGATTCTCGGCGCGCCCCTGCCGTCCGCATGCCAGCCGTCAGCATCCTATGAAGGTCCGGCGCGGCTTATTGTGCCGACCGTCCGCACGCAGATCGCACCCGCCGAGAGGCTGTCGTTGAAAGTGATCGTTCTCGCCGCCAGGCCGCCGCAGACTGCTACGCTTCACTGGCGCAAGCTCGGCTCGCGCCGCTTCAAAATCATCCCGCTGCAACACATCGCGCGCGGGGTCTATTCGGTCACGCTGCCAGCGGCGCAAGCGGACTTTGAGTATTTCATTGAAGCCACGAGGTCTGACGGCCAGCCCCTGCGCTGGCCGGCCAGCGCGCCGCAACTCAACCAGACGGTGATCGTGGTGGATATGGCCAGCGGCCGGTAAATTGAACAAGAACTGAGAAACATGAACATTCGGATATTGGGCTTGATCATCATGGCATCTGTGGTGGCGCGGGGAACCGCGTCGGCGGTTACTGAAACGCTCACCCTGTCCAGTCCCATCGACTATCAGGTTGTGCAGCGCCAGACCCCAACGGCGGGCACGCTTCATCTCCAAGGCAAGGCCGCCTTCCTCGCGGAGAAGTGGCAGTATCGGCTACTGGGCAAGCCCCTGTCAGAAAAGGCGGATGGAGCCTGGCATGACTTCCCATCACCCGCTAAGGAGGGGGCCTTCGATTTCACGGTCAACGCACCCGCAGGCGGATGGTATCGTCTGGAGGTGCGTGGCCTCGGCGCGGCGCAAACCGCAGTCGAAGCCAGCGTTGCGCACGTGGGCATTGGCGAAGTTTTCATTGTCGCGGGCCAGTCCAACGCCGGTAACCACGGCTCCGAGAAGCAGGCCACGAAGACCGGCAATGTCGGCTCCTTCAACGGCGTGCAGTGGGCCCTGGCCAACGATCCCCAGCAGGGCGCCAGTGGCGGCGAGGGCAGCTTCATG
>JAPKZC010000609.1 GCA_026394025.1 Candidatus Solibacter sp. | reverse complement strand
GTAACGCCGTTTCTGCTCGAATACGCCGCGCTCGTCAAGGTGGCGCAGGCGGGGGCGCTGAGCACGGTGGTGTCCGAATTGAAGAACCTGGAGGGCCTTGCGAATCAGATCAGCGGCGCGACCGGCAAGTGGCAGGACGCGCAGGAGCAGGCGGACAGAACCGCAAGAGGAGCCAAGGAAATCGCGGATCGGATGACCGGAGAAGTGCAGGCGTTCACGGAATTCATGCAGCGCGCCAACGACAGCGAGCGGGCCAACCTGCGGCTGGAGGTGGAGAAGCTCAAGCGCGGGGAAGGCGAGTGGCTGCAGGTGCTGGTGCGAATTCTCGATCATGTGTACGCGTTGCACCAGGGTGCATCCCGATCCGGTCAACCGAAGCTGGCCGAGCAGGTGGGGAACTTCCAGATGGCCTGCCGCGACTCAGCGCGTCGCGTCGGACTGACGCCGTTCACGGCGAGCGAGGGCGAGCTTTTTGATGCGCAGCGGCACCAGTTGGTCGAGGAAGGCGCCAAAGCGCCTGCGGATGCGGTCGTCGCGGAGACGATCGCGACGGGCTACACGTTCCAAGGGAGATTGGTGCGGCCCGCGCTGGTGCGCCTGGGCGTGAACGAGACGGCAGTTGCCGCGATCACCACCGAAGCCGCGCCTGAACAACAAAGCCGGTTGCCATTGGACGCGGCTGACGCCGGCCCAGAGCAGGCTGACAAATCCTGATCCGTGGAAACCAAGTGAGGCGGCCGCTTTCCCATCGCCCGGAGGGGAACATCCAACATCCAACAACCAACATCGAACACCCAACCGCCACCACTTGTGTAATCAGTGGATGTTGGGCGTTGGATGTCGGTTGTTGGGTGTTTTCGGGTTCGTGGAGTGTGCCGAAGTGAGGGGGTGCGAGGCGCCTCGGGCTACTCCAGCCCTTTCAACAGCGCAATTTCCTTGCGCAGGACATCCGCCTGTTCGTTCTGCGGGTATTTGCCGAGCGACTCGTCTTCAACGCACAGGTCGCCCCGGTAGTTCGCTTTGCGCAGGATTTTGACGATGCGCTTGAAGTTGAGGTCGCCCTCGTAGATGGGGCAGTTGTATTTGCCGTATTCCCAGCCGATCTCGCGGCGAATGTTCTTCTTGTCCTCAGGATAGCGGATGCTTTTGCAGTGGGTGTGCACCACGCGAGGCGCGAACTTCTTGTAGATCGGGTAGAGGTCGTCCACGGGATGCCCCCACCAGTAGAAGTTGGCGCAGTCCAGCGTCAGGCCGAGCTTATCGGAGCCGACGCCGTCGAACAGCTTCTCCAGGAACTCGGGGTTGTTGGTGATCTTGCCGTGGTTTTCCACGCCGAAGCGGATGGGGGTGCCTTCCGCGATGGCGCAAAGGCGCTTGCAGGCGTCAACAGCGAACGGGAGGAACTGGTCGCCGCTCAATTTGCTCGGCACGACGTCAATGCGGATAACATCCGCCCCGAGCTGCTGGGCCGCGTTGACCAGGCCGCGGGCGCTCTCCAGTTCCTGCTCCAGCCGCTCGTCCAAGCGGTTGGCCATCATGAAGGCGGTGATGCGGCAGCCGCTGGCGGCCAGATCGTCCTTGAGCGCGCGAATTCCCTCTGCGGTAGCCACGGTGTATTTGCGCTGCGGATGGAAGAGGTTGGGGCAGGAGAGGTTGAGTTCGGCACAGACCTCGGTACCTTCTGCGCCGAGGGCCTTCATGCAGGACCAACTGTCCGGCTTGCCGGCGACTTTGAGGTGCAGGTCGCGGCAGCCCACCGGCCATTTCTTGTCGGCCGGCGCTGCCAGCGGGGAGACTAAAGGCAGCATCCCGGCGGAGATGGCCAGGCCGGTGGTCTTGATGAAGCTGCGTCGCGAGAGTGTTTGTGACTTGTTCATGTTAATGAGGCGTCGGCCGGCGGTTTACAGCCCCTCCGGGAGTTTCGGGAATTTCTTGTGCGGCTCTTTCTGGTACCAGTAGCCGACAGAGGCGATGTCGTCCTCCAGGGGCAGATAGCGCCCGCCGCTTTGCCAGGCCAGGGCCTGGATGGTGACCT
>JAPKZC010000586.1 GCA_026394025.1 Candidatus Solibacter sp. | reverse complement strand
TTTCGCCCTGGCCTCGCTGGGGTGAGGGTTGCGGTGGGCGGCAAGGTAAGGCACGACCGGCCGCCATGAATACAAAACATAAACTCCATCGGTGTACATGTTGCAAGCGGCTGTTCTCACCTGACCCGAGGTGCAGGTTTCCGCAGCGGTTCTGTGGTGAAGCGGCCTGCCAAGTGGCAAGCAGGGCGGCGACTCAGCGGAAATGGCGGGAGAAAGCAGAGAACCTGTGGTATGCGCGGCGAGAGCAGAAACTCGCGGAAAGTGCCGTCCTGGGGGCGGATGAAGCTGATTCAGTGCCTGGTTCGGCGCGGAAAGACGAGAAATTGCCGGATGACCCTGTCATTGTGGGCATTCTCGCCGTGATACGTGGCAGCAAGCTGCGAAGCCAGATTGCCAGGACCTACAGGAGTGTATTAGCTGCTGGCCGTGAAATACTGGAAGCTCAGAAGGCGGCCGAACTGGCGGCTGTTAGACCGGCACCGCCGGAAATGCAACGGCGCCAGCGCCCGTGACATTCGCCTAAACTCGGACCCGAAGGCCCCTGGTGCCTTCTGATGCGAGATGGCCAAGGGCGAACCAGAACACTCCCCGCGCCGCGTCGTCACCTATATCAGGATGACGGCGCGGCAGGCAAAATGGTCAGCTGGCCAGCAGATGGCCGTTCTGCGGCGGTATGCGAGGCGGCGTGGGCTAAAGATCGTACGTGAGTATCTGGACGGCGGCGGGGGTGGGAAGGGTGGTGCTTTGCCATGAGCAAGGTGGATCTTGGGCCGATGCCGAATATGGCCGCCGCGTATGTGCGGATGTCAACGGAGCACCAGCAATATTCGACCAGCAACCAAATGGACGCGCTCCGGGAGTACGCCGAACGGCGCGGGCTGACGATCGGGAAGATCTATTCTGATGATGGCAAGAGCGGGTTGAACATCGCGGGACGAGACTCACTGGCACAGATGATCCAGGACGTAACGGAGGGGAAGGCGGCCTTCTCGCGCATCCTGGTTTACGACATCAGCCGTTGGGGGCGGTTTCAAGATGCGGATGAGAGTGCGCATTATGAGTACATCTGCCGGAAGGCCGGCGTCACGGTTCACTATTGCGGGGAGCAGTTTGAAAACGATGGGAGCCCGGCATCGACGATCATTAAGAGCGTTAAGAGGACGATGGCCGGGGAGTTCAGCCGGGAGCTTTCAGGGAAGGTGTTCAGGGGGGCGCGCACGCTCGTTAAGCTGGGTTACCGGCAGGGAGGGACCGCCGGGTACGGGCTGCGGCGGATGCTGGTGGACCAGAACGGGGAGCGGAAGGGGGTGCTGAAGATCGGGGAGCAGAAGAGCATTCAGACCGACCGAGTAATTCTGGTGGCCGGCCCGGCGGAGGAGGTAGCGGTCGTGCGCGGAATGTACCGTTCGCTGACCGAGGAGCGGAAGCCGGAGTCGGAAATCGCGGCAGCGCTCAACGCGCGGGGGGTGGTGACGGACCTCGGGCGTGCGTGGACGCGGGGGACGGTTCACGAGGTGCTGACCAATGAGAAGTACATCGGGAACAACGTGTACCACCGGACCTCGTTCAAACTGAAACAGAAGCACGTGGTCAACCCGCCGTCTGAATGGATTCGGGCCGATGGAGTGTTCGAAAGGATCGTCGAGCCGGAGACGTTTTACAGGGCGCGAGAGATCATCCTCGCCCGCAGCCAGAGGCTGACGAACGATGAAATGCTCGAAAAGCTGCGCGGGGTGTTGAAGCAGCATGGGCGCATTAGCGGCATTGTGATTGATGAGGCCGAGGGCCTGCCGTCGAGCTCGGCGTTCCAGAACCGCTTCGGCAGCCTGGTGGCGGCGTACCGGCTGATCGGGTATGACCCGGGGATTGACTACGGCTTTATCGAGGAGAACCAGCGGCTGCGCAAGCGCCACCCGGAACTGGTCGCGTTGGTGGTCAGCCAGGTCCAGGAACTGGGGGCGACAGCAGCATGGGATGCCAAGAAGGGGCTGCTTAATCTGAACAACGAGTTGCGCGTGTCCATTGTACTATGCCGCCACATCAGCACGAGCGGCGGGTCCTCCCGGTGGGTGGTTCGGCTGGATGCGGGGCTGAAGCCAGATATTACCATCGCGGCCCGCATGGATGCCGCCAACGAGGGCATCCGGGACTATTACCTGCTACCCGGCATTGATATGACCTGGGAAAACCTCCGGATGGCGGAATACAACGGCGTGTATCTGGATGCCTACCGGTTTGAGACGCTGGAGTATTTCATGGGAATGGCGAAGCGAGTCAAACTAGAGGAGGCGGCGTGACGAGCCAAAGATCGACACCTCACCCTGCCCTCTCCCCGAGCGAGGCGGAGTGGGTGTTGAGGCAGCAAGCAGCGGCCAGTAACCCGTGGCCGGTCACCAGTGAGCAGTGAGCAGTAACCAGTAACAAATGAACAGAAAGGACATGGCGAATGGATAACGCGAATGATGAAGTGACGATGGTGCCGATTGAGCAGATTCGGATTATAAACCCGAGGCCGC
>JAPKZC010000152.1 GCA_026394025.1 Candidatus Solibacter sp. | reverse complement strand
GTAAAATGTTTGAGGATAGATTTGATAGAAGACCGCATTATCCACCCACGCCGCCCTTGGTGGCAAGGACCATGCCTTCGTTGAAGGCCATCAAGATATTTGAAAGGATGAGGTTCTGGGTGAGTTTCGCCTGCAATCCCATGCCGGCACCACCGCAGAAATAGACCCTCTTGCCCATGGGGTCGAGCAAGGGGCGGATCTGGTCGACGACGGCTAGGTCGCCGCCGATCATAAAGGTCAGGTTGCCGTTCTCGGCGCCGGGGGTAGAGCCGGTGATAGGGGCGTCGAGGAAATCGACTCCCTTGGCCTTGAGGGAGTGGCCGATGTGACGGCTTTGGCTAACCGCGATGGTGCTGCAGTCGACGACCACAGATCCGGAGCGGACGCCTTCGATGATGCCGTCGGCGCCGAGGATGACGTCCGTCGCCATGGCGGTATCGCCGACGCAGAGGAAGATTACATCGGCGTTTTCAGCGACTTCCTTCGGGGTGGCACAGAATCTGCCTTTGTCGCTATCGGCGAGCGCTTGGGGGAGGAGGTTGCGGGCCATGGGGTACCCCATGAGTCCGAGTCCGAGGAATCCTAGTTTGGGCATGAACTTGGATTGTATCGTGACCGGCAGCAGAGGAATGCGGTCACGGAATGCCTCAATGAAGTGTATTCGCGCTGGCCCGCAAAGGTGGATTCCGCATTGCATCCCGCCCAACTGAAATCCCCGGGAACGGACTCCTGGCAGAGATGGACGAGATTCGGCGGAGAGATCTCCCGACCACGCCAGGAGCCCGCGCCTGGGCCGCTTAGTACGACTCCCAACTCGTGGAAGTCCTCATTGCGGCGGCACCAAGCCTCCGCGTCCCCCGCCGGCCGGGGGCTTGAGTTCGTATCCGGCGGGGGGTTCGGCGCCCAGCAGATAGCGCACGAAATAGTCCCAGCGGCGGCGCACCATGTACGCCTCGTTGCCGAAACCGTGACTGCGGTTGGGTAGCAGCAGCAGGTCGAAGTCCTTATTCGCTTTGATCAGTTCGTTGACCACCAGCAGGGTGTTGTAGGGCGGCACGTTGTTGTCCATGGTGCCGTGGGCCAGCAGGAGGTGGCCCTTCAGATTCTTGGCGAACAGTTGGTTGGCCTGATTGTCGTAGTTCGTGGTGCCGTCGGAATTGGTCTTCAGCAGGCCCTGCCACTTCTCTGCCCAATCGTCTTCGTATTCGCGATTGTCGTGATTGCCCGCTTCGGAGATCCCCACCCTGAAAAAATCGGGGTAGTGGAACATGGCTCCGGCAGCGGCATAGCCGCCACCCGAGTGTCCGTAAATGCCGGCGCGGTCGAGGTCGATCCACGGGTAGCGCCGCGCCAGTTGCTGCATGCCGGTGACCTGGTCGGGGAGCGTGTTGTCGCCGAGATTGCCGAAGTAGGCCTCGTGAAACTTCTTGCTGCGCCACGGCGTGCCCATGCCATCGATCTCCACCACGATGAAGCCGAGTTCGGCCAGCGCCTGGCAATCGGCGCGCGCGGCGGAGAAACCGCGGCTGCCCACACTCCCAGTCTGCGGGCCCGGATAAATGTGGTTCACGATGGGATATTTCCGGGCGGCGTCGAAATTGGTGGGTTTGAACATCAGGCCGTAAAGGTCGGTGATGCCGTCGCGCGCCTTGACGGTGAAGGGCGTTGGCGGCTTCCATCCGGCGGCGGTGAGCCTGCCGATATCGGCGCGCTCCAGCGGCACCAGCAATTTGCCGGTATCGTCGCGGAGCAGGGCGACGGCCGGGACGTCGGGCTTGGAGAAGCTGTCGACGAAGTACTTGCCTGAGACGGAAAGCGACACTTCGTGGTTGCCGTCCTCCGGCGTGAGCAGCGAGAGATTCCCTCCGTCGAACCCGATGCGGTAGAAGTGAATGAAATAGGGATCGCGCCCTTTCTCGCGGCCAACGCCAATGAAGTAGAGCTGGCGATTCTTCTCGTCGACGCGCAGCAGTTGGGTGACGTTCCACTCGCCACTGGTGATCTGGTTCTTGAGCTTGCCGGTCTCGGAATCGTAGAGGTAGAGATGGCCCCAGTTGTCGCGTTCACTGAACCAGATGAACTCTTTGGAATCCGGCAGGAAACGCCAGTTGACGCGGCCGTTGCCGCTCTCGAAGAAGGTGGAGACCTCCTCCTCGAAGACGTCGCGCACCGCGCCGGTGGTGGTGTCGGCGATGCGCAGCACTTCCTGCTTATGGTCGCGCGAGGTTGAGACGAAGGCGAGTTTGGCGCCATCCTTATCCCACTGGACGTCGGCCCATTCGCCGCCGCGGCAGACGAGATTGTCGCACAGGGTGGAGCGGTGCTGGTCGGGCGGCAGTTTCAAGCGCACGACGCGCGAGCTATCGAGATCAATGGTGACGCGCTGGATGGTGGTGACCACTTCGTCGCCAGGCAGCGGGTACTTCCACGCCTGGAGGGTGGGGTGGCCCACCTTGGTTTCCACCAGGTACATTTCGCCCACGCCGCGCTGATCCTGCTGGAAGGTGGCGATGCGCTTGGAATCGGGCGACCACAGCACGATGGGCCGATTGCTGCGGGCCCAGCCGGCGTTGTCAGTGGCGTAGCCGAAGTCGGCGATGCCGTCGGTGGTGAGGGCCGTCTCCTTATTGGTGGCGGCGTCGCGCACCCACAGGTTCGAATCGCGGATGAAGGCGGCGTGCTTCCTATCGGGGGAGAGGACCTCGGCGGCGGCGCCACCGAGGCCTCCGCGCCCGCCCCGTCCACCGCGACCGGCGGCAGGGGCGGCGCCTTCTTCGGCGACGCACTTGGCGCCCTTCACGTCGCACCTCCAGCGCCCGCCCGCCTGAACGAGGACCGATTGTCCGTCGGCGGCCCACTCGATCTCCTGGAAGGGGAGACTGCCCGCGGTATAGGTACGGCCGCTGGCGGTGGAGAGCGCGGCGGCAAGCTTCACGTGGTCAAAGGCCGGCGCCCGGGTGCCTTTAGTGGGATCCACCAAGACGAACTCGGCGCCTTCCGCCGTGGTGACGCGGTACCAGCAGCGCTCGTCGGGCAGCCAATTGGGGCGGACACCGGAGCGGACCACCAGAGGCGTGGTGTTGTAGCCCATCAACTTTTCGGCGCGCGCATAGTCGGCGGCGGTGACCTTCAGTTGGGCGAAAGCGGAAGTGAGGGCGAGCAGGGTCGCGGCGAGACAGCAGGCGCTCTGTTTCATTCAGGCAGGATGATCACATTCGAAGGGGGCGGAAGTCAAGTTCGGGGGGAGCGCTCATCCCGCTGCCCGACCGCTCATCACAATCCCGGCCGGCCGCGCCAGTCCTGGCCGCAGAATGCCGTCCTGAGACTGATACTGCATTCGCTTACGCTCGCCTGCGGGCTGTGGTCGCAGGATCCTCTTCAAGTGAGGATCACCGGCCGCACCTCGACCTGGCCAATCGCGAAGGCAATCGCGTGATGGCGGCGGCGCTTAATCCGAGGTCGACGACGAACGTTTGGCGCGCCTGGAACTGCGGCGCTTGCTGGCGGGGCATCACGAGGTGGAAATCGCCGGTGAGGCGCGCGGCGAGGAAGAGGTGCCGGCCCTGATTCCGAAGCTTGCGCCCGATCCGGGTTTCCTCGATGTCCAGATGCCGGGCATGAGCGGCTTCGACCTGCTGGAGCGTCTGGAAGATCTGCCCCAGGTGATCTTCACTACGGCCTACGACGAGTAGGCGCTGAAGGCCTTCGAAGTGAACGCGCTGGACTATCTGTTGAAGCCGGTGGCCCCGGCTCGTCTGGCGGCGGCTTTGGCGCGCGTGCGTCCACGGACGGAACCTGCGCGTCTGGAGCAGGTCTTCGTGCGTGATGGCGACCGCTGCTGGATCGTGCGCCTGCCTGACATTTTCCCGTTGGAATCGGAGGGCAACTACACGCGCGTGCACTTCGCCGGCGAGTTGCCCCTGATCCGGAGGTCCTTGAACGCGCTGGAGGAGCAACTGGATCCGGCAATGTTCTTCCGCGCCGGGCGAAAAGAGATCGTCAATCTGAAGTGGATCGAGAAAGTGGGCGAAGCATCGAGATGTCGCGGCGTCAATCCTCGAAGCTGCGCGAGATCCTGAGCTTGTAGCGGCACCACGTGTCGGGAAACCGCTTGCTCACGCGCGCGGCTCGGATGGGAGTCGCGAAGAAGACGCCCTCAGGAGGGCCTGGCAGGCTGAAGGCCTGCCCCACTCAATTCATGTACCAGCCGCCGTTGATGTGCAGCGTCTGGCCGGTGATGTAGCCGTTGCGCGCCAGCATCAGGGCGGCATCGGCCACTTCGTCGCCCGCGCCGAAACGACCGATGGGGATGCGGTCCGGCGTCGCGTTCGGGTTGGCCGTGACCATCTCGGTTTCGATTAACGCCGGTGAAATCGCATTCACCGTGATGCCTTCCCTGGCGAGGCGCGAGGCGTAGAAGTGGGTCAACCCGAGCATGCCTGCCTTGGACGCGGCGTAGTGCGCGCCCACCACTCCGCCGACGTGCGCGGCCACCGAGGAAATGTTGATGATGCGCCCCCAGCGTCGCGCGCGCATGCCGGTCAGGACGGCCTGCGTCACAAGGAAGCAGGACTTCAGGTTGACCGCGAGCAGTTCGTCCCAATCCTGTTCCGTGATCTCTTCGATACTTTGCACGCGGGCGATGCCAGCGTTGTTCACCAGGATATCGATGTGGCCGAGATCCATGCGAACGGCGTCCACCAGTCGGTCGACGCCGCTACGAAGCGAGACGTCGGCCTGGATAGCGGAGCAGCGCCGGCCTAAGCCGGTGATCTCGGCTTCCGCATCCTTCGCATCGGCGGCTCGAGTCCTGTAATTGATGGCGAGGTCGGCGCCTGCCCGGGCGAGCGCCACCGCAATCGCGCGGCCGATGCCGCGGCTGGAGCCCGTAACCAGCGCGACTTTGCCTTGCAGATCATCCATCCCTCCAGGGTAGCGCCGCGAGACCACCTTAGCGATGTTAGTTGGGGCGATCGTGCACGATCTTGTCGGAGGTCTCGGGGCGCGCCTTTTTGCAGGCTTCAAGAAGCTGTAGGAGATCGGAGAATAGGACGGTGGACAGGCGGTACCCACCGGCGGTGAAGTGTACGCGGCCCCCTCTGCGCCATGCCGGCCAACTGCCAGTCGCGCATCGTGCTCGCACCGCCCATGCGCTCCCGCGTGTCCCAGTAGGCGCAGCCCAGTTCGCGGCAAACGCTCTGCTGCTGGGTTCTGATGTCGTCTATTCGGGGGACAAGCTGCAACCGGCCGCACGCTCTCCCCCGCCGGTCGCCAGGGTCGGGCACGAGAATTGTGGCGGCGGTCGCGGCTCGCCTCAGCTGGTCCACCACTTTAGCGACTGCGGCGCGATAGCTTTCGCGATGCCACAGCGGGTCGCTAGCTCCGTTGGTTCCGTAGGACAGCACGATTCACGAGTAAGCTAATCTAATCTGATTCGTCCAGGGCCTGCCAAGCGGCCAAGACCTTGTTTCCGAGGTATTTTGGCTGAGACCTGGATCAGGGGCGGGCGCGGACGTCTCCGGTTATGATTGTCGGCATGGAGAAGTTCCGAGAGTTGGTCCGCACGCCCTGGCGAATCGCCGCCGCAGCATTGCTTGGGGCGCTGACGATCACGACGATTTACCGCGCGGCCACACAAGCCATCAGCCATGATGAGGCGGTGATGTTCGAGTGGTTCCAGGCAGGTCCGTGGTCGCAACTCTTCGGCTCGGAATTCGGCAACCACCATCCGCTGACCGTGCTGTTGAGCCGGGTAGCGATCGGTATTTTCGGACTCTCCGAGTTTTCCCAGCGCTTGCCCAGCCTGGTGGGCGGCGCGTTGTACTTCTATGCGGTTTTTCGGATCTGCGCGTTTCTGCTGGGGGAAGGCGCGCTGTTTCTGTTGGGCGTGGCTCTGCTGAGCCTCAATCCATTCCTGCTGGATTATCTCTGCCTCGCACGAGGCTACAGCTTGGGACTGGCTCTCATCATGTACGCGATGTACCAACTCATGCTCTATTTTTCGGCAACGCGCGGCGCGGAGAACCCGAATCTACTATTGAACAAGGCAGGGATCGCGGCGGGGCTTTCCGTTGGGTGCAACGTGATCATGATCTTCCCGGCGGGCGCTTTGGGGCTGGCTTTCTTCGCCATCCTGATTGCCGAATGGATGCTGGCCAAGTCTGGGCCGGGGGAGAGTGTGGTGGCAGCGGAGGAACGGCGGAAGAAAAAGAAAGAACGCAAACGGAAGGCGCGTTCGGCCGCGGGTGTGGCCGGGGCGCGCAGCGCGTGGCAGGCGATGATCCACCTGGCGGCTCCGGCGCTTGTGGTGGCGGGCATCATCGTGATGTTGCCGCGGAAGCTGGTGTACCTGGAGGAGGGATACCTTGGCCCACCATCGCTCCTGGCCGTTCTGGAGGGCATCGTGCGGCCCTCGTTGCTGCACTCCGCGGGTGGAACATTGGGGCTGGCGGCGCTGGTTCCGCCCGATCTACTGGTTCGAGCGGTCACGTACTTTCTGGCGCCGGCGGTGCTTCTTGGCCTGGTGATGATGACCGTTGCGATCCTCTATGAATTGGCGCGTGGGCGGAGTTTCGATGCGCTGCCGGACACCGACCGCGTGCTGTTGCTGTTGGGCGTAACCATTCCGGCGGCGCTGCTGATGGTGGTGGCGAGCCGCTACCTCTTCGCCCAGCCGTATCCGGAAATGCGTACCGTGCTCTATTGGATTCCACTGTTCGGGCTGGCCGTGCTCGCGCTGGTGAAGAAGCTGCGGGCGGGCTCGTGGGCGCAACAGATGGGCGCGGCGCCTACCATCGCATTGATGGTCTTGTGCGTGGCGCAATTCGCCACCCAGTTCAATACGCGCTACTTCGCCGAGTGGGCTTACTGTGCGGCGACGAAAGACATGATGAGAATCATCCGGGCGCAGCACGCCGCAAAACCGGATCGCCGGGTCCGGGTGGGCGCCAGTTGGGAGTTTGAGCCGGGGATCAACTTCTATCGGGCGATGTGGCATTTGGCCTGGATGGATCCGGTTTTCCGCGAGAGTCCGGATGCGGACTACGACTACTATTTGCTGCTGCGCGACGATATTTCGCTAGTCGAGCGGCGGCGCTTGAAGCTGCTATTGAAGGACGATCTTTCGAAATCGGCACTGGCCAAAGCTGGGAGCTAGTTATACGGATCCGGCGTCTGCCGTCGACTTGGTACAACAATCAGGCGGCTTGGTTGGGGTGGCTGAAACGTCCCGACAGGAGTAACATCAAAGCACCAGCATGGCCTGGACCTATTAGCGTGCCAATCCGGCGCCGAGCAACAAGAGCAACCAACAACACTACTGTTCCCATAAGTGCAATGCCATCTGGTTCGGGAACATACGACTCCGCGACCGCAGTATCATTCTTGTTACTGTTGCCGTAACTGAGCACCGTGAACTTGCCATTTTGATCGTCATCGCTCAGCCAATTCCACACGGAGTTTGGTTGGCTGACCTCGGGCTCGCCGCGAAGGTGCGGCCCGTGGTAATGACTAACGCGCCTTCTTCGCTTTCGCCGGACTGCTGGCGATTGCCCAATCCTCGGGTCGCCGCAGCAGCAGGAACAACGCCAGCACGAGCGCCGGCCAGAGGTGCATGTAGAGGCGATCGAGAGCCGTGGCGAACAGCCACTCGAGATCGTCCTTGGTGACGAGGAAGATGGCGAAGTAGCCGGCTAGGGCGATGAGGACGGCAAGCAAGGGCGCCAGCGATCGCGAGTTGCGGGGGCGCAAACGCAGCAGGCCACAAGTCACGGCGAGGAGTGCAAGNNNNCAGAAATCCGGCGGCAACCTGAAGCCACCGGCCGGCGTTGGCGACTTTTTGCCCGGCGTTGGCAGTCATCTGCCCGACCAAGGGGTCTGGCGGGGCTAACGCCAGTTTGAACCACAGCACCAGCAACAAGCCGGGCAGCGCGCCGAGGAGGAAGATACCGGACCGGCGGGCGGCGGAGCGCCATCCGGCGGAGCGCCACGCGCCCACGAAAAGCGCCACGGCCAGCGCGGCCAGCAGCAGCATGCCTTCGTTCTTGGTCCAGGCGGCAAAGCCGGCAAAGACACCGGCGAGCGACAGGCAGCGCGCCGGCCGCGCCGATTCACCACTCAGCGCGACGAGCGCGAGCGCGGCCAAAAAAAAGAACGCCAGCGGCACATCCGCATACTGTGACGCGGCCTGAGTCACGAAGGAAGGGTTGGCCAACAGGACGACTCCGGCGAGCAGGCCGAGGCTGGCTCCGCGCAGGAGGGTGACCGTCGAGACCAGCAGCATCACGAGTGCCACCGCGAAGACGAGCGCGGTAGCGATGGAGAGAGCAGCAGCGGATACTCCGTGTGAGTACCCACGGGCAACGCGGTGACTGCGTAGTTCCAGGTTTCCGTATGAATGAGAAAGCGTGCACGCAGATTCCAGATTGCGAAAGCGTCCCAACCGCCCTGCGGATTCAGCTCGCTGGTGTTGGCAAAGCCAACGAGCAAGAGCGCCAGCATCGCCGCCAGGCCGAGCGCCATAAGCCAGTTCCAGGAAAAAGACAGCAACGCGGCGGGCGAGCCGCCGGGAGGGGAAGCGGAGCGCCGGCGCAGAAGCAGTGCGCCGGCGGCGCACTGCGCCACCAACTCGCAGCCTACGATTACAGACAGGTTCGCAACGCCACCGGCCAGCAACAGGAAATAGAGGCAGGCCGTAAGACCGGCGCCGAGTCCGATGCCCAGACTGGCGTGGAGGAGAGGTGTCCAAGGCGATCGGGTACCGTCGCAGGGAAGCCCCAGGCGAACACCGCAGTACCCGAGCAGTGCCGCGAGGAGGAGGGCGACTAGACCCATCACTGGGACCGCCGGCGGAACAGGACGATACCGTTGCCGAAGTCCTTGACCAGGTCCAGGTGGTGAGCCGAGCCAGCGGCGGCGTAATCGAGCGGGTGCGAGAAGTTGCCGACCACCCACTCGTGGCTATCGGCGGAACGCGTGACCAGGCGAGGCGCCAGCGCGTACATGATGCCGAAGTGGGCGGATTGACCGGGGACGGCGTCGAAGGGAAGATCCGACAGATAGCCTATGACGGCCTTGCCTGGAAGGTAGCGGACGGCTTCGCGGAGACGTTCCGGCTGCGCCTGGATCATGTAAGGATCCTGGTAAGCGCGGGCGTAGGCATCGGCGGATCGATACGACTGGAGAGCGGTGAAGAGGGCGAGAAGGACAACGCCGCCGATACCGGCGGTCAGCCAGAACGGGTAACCGACAGTCTGCTTCGGCGATGGCATGGCGAAGATTCAGAGTAGCGAAGGGAACATTCGCGGGTCAAATTCGCGGCCGCGGGGCGGGGTAGGTTCGGGGACAGGTGGTGAGGCAGGCGGACCCAGAAGGTAACCCGCCTGCCGCCCTGTCCCCAGGGGTAGATTAGAGTCCCTTCGCGACGAGGAAGGCGCAGAGGTCGACGACACGGCAGGAGTAGCCCCACTCGTTGTCGTACCACGCGACCACCTTCAACAGGTTGCCATCGAGCACTTTGGTCAACAGGGAATCGACGATGCTGCTATTGGGGTTGCGCAGCATGTCGGAGGAAACCACCGGATCGTCTGTGTAGGCCAGGATGCCCTTGAGTTCGCCTTCGGCCGCAGCCTTGAGAGCGGCATTGACTTCCTCGGTGGTGGCGGCGGTGTTGAGGATGGCGACGAAATCGACCACGGAGACGTCCGGGGTGGGAACACGCATCGAGTAGCCGTCCAATTTACCCTTGAGTTCGGGCATGACGATGCCGATGGCCTTGGCGGCGCCGGTGGTGGTGGGGATCATGTTGATGGCGGCGGCGCGGGCGCGGCGGAGATCCTTGTGGGGGTAGTCGAGGACCTTCTGATCGTTGGTATAGCTGTGGATGGTGGTCATCGAGCCCTTTTGCACGCCGAACTTCTGGTGGATGACTTTGACGACGGGCGCGAGGCAATTGGTGGTGCAAGAAGCGTTGGAGATGATGTTGTGCTTCGCCGGATCGTACGCGGCATTGTTGACACCCAAGACGAGGGTGACGTCTTCGTTCTTGGCAGGGGCCGAGATGATGACCTTCTTGACGGAACCCTTGAGGTGCTTGGAAGCGTCCTTGCCATCGGTGAAGAAGCCGGTGGATTCGATCACGATTTCGGCGCCGACGCTGGTCCAATCGAGCTCGGCGGGATCCTTGATTTTGAAGACCTTGATGGTCTTGCCGCCAACGGTAATGGAGTTCTCGTCGTGGGTGACGGTCTCCGCCAAGGGGCCGAGGACGGAATCATACTTGAGCAGGTGCGCAAGCGTTTTGGTGTCGGTCAGGTCATTGACCGCCACGAATTCGATGTCGTTGTTATGCAGACCCGCACGAACGACGTTCCGGCCGATCCGGCCGAAGCCATTAATACCTACTTTGACTGCCATAGTTTCTCCTGGTTTGAAATGAGAGATCGAATGAACAATCAGGATATCAGGAGGCGGTATCGCAGGCAAGCCGCAGATTCAGAGTTTAAATTCCGAAATTATATTGCCGCGCTGAGAAAGAGGTCCGAGTTGCGCTCGGATGGACAAGCCGGAGGCTTATCCCCCTGGACTACTTCACGCGCGTCAGCGCGCGCTGCACAGCGGCGCGCACGCGCGCATCCTGGGGTGCGGCCGCTGCATCGTTGGAGAACGGCGCGAAGATCAGGCCGCGCGGATTGACGCCTTCCGGCAGCGCGGCCTCTCCGCTGAGCGCCAGAATCGTGACCTGCTTGCCCAATGCGATGGCCTGCACCGGGAAGGAGCGCACCGTCTCGCCGCGCTTCTGCAACCCGTGCGCTGGCTCCACCATCTGCAAGGCGGCGCGGATGCCGCCCGTCACGGCGACGCCATCGGTACACCCGGCGGAGGAGAGAGCGCCGTCCGGGCCCAGGTTTCCGACACATCGATCGCCGGCGGCGACGGACAGGGAGCGGTGGCCA
>JAPKZC010000616.1 GCA_026394025.1 Candidatus Solibacter sp. | reverse complement strand
CACGAATCGAGCGGCAAGGCGCTGCGGATCATGCAAATCACCACCGTCATGGTGGTGGCCTTCCTCATCTGGTGCCCGATCACCCTGCTGCTGCAGGGACAAGTGCAGCTTCCGCCGCTGCCGGTGCCCTCAAATCTCAAGTTCAGCGAAGATGCTCTCGGCTGGTTCAACGGCACCATCTGGCCGCAGATCGGCTCGATCGCCCTAATCATCGCCTTCGGCCACTCCCTGCTCTCCATGAGCGGCTTCGAAACGCTGGCCCAGGTGTATCGCGAAATTGCGTACCCGAAGATGAAGAACCTGGTGTACACCGGCAATCTGGTGTGCGTCTATGCCGTCTTCTGCACCGGTTTCATCACCATGTTCGCGGTCATGATCATCCCCGACTCGGTGCGCGGGCAGTACACCGACAACCTGCTCGGCGGGCTCGCCATGAACCTTGCGGGACCGGCCCTGCTGCGCCTGGTGTTCCGTGTCTTCGTGGTATTCGTGGGCGTGCTGATACTTTCCGGCGCGGTCAATACCTCCATCATCGGCGCCAACGGCGTGATGAACCGGCTGGCGGAGGATGGGGTGCTGGTGGACTGGTTTCGCAAACCGCACAAACGCTTCGGCACCAGTGCGCGCTTGATCAACGTAATCGCCGGTATGCAGGTGCTGACCATTGCCCTGAGCCGGGGCGATGTCAACCTACTGGGCGAAGCGTATGCGTTCGGCGTGGTGTGGAGCTTCTTCATGAAATCGCTGGGCGTGCTGGTGTTGCGCTACAAGCGGCACGATCAGGAATACAAGGTGCCCGGTAATTTTCGCATGGGGACCTTTGAAGTGCCGGTGGGCTTGGCCACCACCACCTTCATTCTCTTCCTGGTGGCCATTGCGAACCTGTTTTCCAAGCAGATCGCCACCATCTACGGCGTGGGCTTCACGGTCTTCCTGTTCCTGATTTTCACTATCTCCGAACAGGTGAACAAACGCCGCATCCACCTGGAAAAAGGCGGGCTCGAGGAATTCAATCTCGACATGCAGCCGGAAATCACCGCTGAAAGCGTCCACGCGCGTCCCGGCTGCGTCCTGGTTGCGGTGCGCGATTACCATCGGATGTCGCACTTGCACGCAGTGCTCCAGAAGACCAACCTGCGCCGCCACGATATCGTGGTGATGACGGTGCGTCCCATCTCCACGGGCGCCGGGGAATACGAGCTCTCCGACAAGCAGATCTTTTCCGACTATGAAAAGGAACTGCTCACGGGTGTGGTCACCATGGCGGAAAAGGCGGGCAAGACGGCCGACTTGATTGTGGTTCCGGGGGTGGACCCGTTCGACGCCATGGTGCAGACCGCCGCCTCGCTGAAGGCATCGCGCCTGGTGACCGGCGTTTCCTTCAAGATGGATTCCGAGGAGCTGGCGCGCCGCATCGGCCTCGCGTGGGAGAAACTGCCCGAACCGCGCCACGCCTTCTCGCTCGAAATCATCACCCCCGACCGGCCGTCGGTCTACGTCAACCTGGGGCCCCACCCGCCCCGCCTCTGGCCGGAAGACCTGGATCGCGCCCACGACCTCTGGCTGCAACTCCAGGGGGATTTCGGCGCGAAGCTGCATCATCGCGATGTGGTCGGCCTGGCCCTGCGCCGCCTGCAAAAGGACATGGAAGGCGAGCGCCGTAAGGAAGTGCTCGAAGACCTGGGCGGGGACCTGCCGAAGTAGGCATCGCTTTTCGCCGACCCTGTCATGCCCCGTGAGCCCGGCGGTTTGACGAAACACACCGATCGTCCGTCCCACTACTTTAGGGCTTGACAACAATCACGGATTGCAATATGATCGTTGCGAATTGCAATATATGACTACTACCGTACGTTCTTTCCTCCTCCTCCCGGGCGTTTGCCTGCTGGGCATCGCCCTGGCGCTCCCGGCCCAACAGGCGGGCGGCAAACCGGAAACCGCAACCAAAACCGATAAAACCAAGGAACCGATGGCGTCGCTGGAGGGCCAGGTGATGAATGCCCTGACGGGCGATCCGCTCAAGAAGGTCACGCTGATGCTGGTAAATCCACGCGGCGGAAGCCGGGCAACGGCTCGACCGCGCGGAAGCCGGGCAACGGCGGAGACCGACGGTGGCGGGAAGTTCCGCTTCCAGGACATCGCCTCTGGGCGGTACCTGCTGTTCGGCGAGCGCACGGGGTTCGCGCGGCAGGCGTACGGTGCGCGGACCAATCCGATCAGCGGCACGATGCTGGTGTTCGCGGCGGGCAAGGAGGTGAAGGACCTGCGCTTCAAGCTGTCGCCGAGCGCGGTGATCGCCGGCAAGGTGCTGGACGACGAGGGCGAGGGCATACCGAACGCCGCCGTCATGGCGCTGAAAACCATGTACGACCATGGCAAGAAACAGTTCCTGCCGATCGGCGCCGTCCAGACCAACGACGTGGGCGAATACCGTCTCGGCAACCTGAAGGGCGGCAAGTACGTGATATCCGCCACCTTCCGCAACCTGGGCATGGGCCTCGCCGGGACGAGCAGCGCGAAGCCGCCGGCCGACAAGCCGGAGCCGGCCTTCACCACCACCTTCTACCCCAATTCCAATGACCCGCTGGCCGCGTCGCCGATCGACATCGGCTTGGGCGCGGAGATGCGCGGCATGGACATCCGCATGGCCAAGGTAAAGGCCTTCCGAGTTAAGGGAAAGCTAAGTGAAGCACCCGGCAAGACCACCATCGTCTTCCTGACCCCCAAGGGGCAGGGCATCACCGGCCTGGTAACCCGCAACATGGCCCTGGCCCAGCAGGACGGCAGCTTCGAATTCAAGGGTGTGGCCCCCGGCTCATACCTGTTGAACGCCACCGGCACGGATGGTCTCGCGCAGGTGGGCACGATGCGTCCCGTCACGGTCACGGACCAGCATATCGACGGCCTGATCCTAGGGGCGGAGGCGGGGGGCGAACTGCCGGGGTCGGTGGCGATCGAAGGCGCAACGAAGGAGAAGGTCAATCTCAAAGAGATCAAAGTAGTGCTGGCATCCACCGAGATTTTGAATGTGAGCCCGCCCCAGGCGAGCGTCGGCGAGGACGGCAAGTTCAGCTTCAAGAGCGTGGCGCCGGATCATTACCTGGTGAGCGTGCAGAGTGGTGCCGAGACCCTATACACCAAGTCG
>JAPKZC010000603.1 GCA_026394025.1 Candidatus Solibacter sp. | reverse complement strand
GGCGAGCCCGTGACCCACGAGGATTTGGCGGCCCTCATCGGAAGCCATGAAGTCCAGCACCTTCTGCGCGGCCTCGGGCGTCTTGGAGAAGGTGAGCACGCCCACCGGCACCGGCGAGGTCTTTATCCGCCACGCCGTCGCGCACGACGTCGTCGCCCGCATGCGCTACCAGCCAGGTTGTGATGTTGAGAATGCAACCAAGCAGGCGATCGACCAGTTGCCCGACGAAACCGATGGAGTCGGCGGCCTCATCGCCCTCGACAAGGACTTCAAGCACGCTTTCGCCATGTCGGCCAAAAGCCTCGGCATGTATCGCGGTTATGTGACGGAGAGGGGTGACATGTTCGTCGCCATCGGCGCTGCGGATACGCCCAAGCCAATCAAGTTGGCAAATGAGTGAGACTGGTGCACTAACCCCCATTTTCCCGCTCGCGCGGATGTGACCTACACGGTGCGCGGCTCCACCGACCTGGCAAACTGGTATGACATCGCCCGCAAGACCGGCGCAGGCGCGTGGGTGTGGCTCGGCGGTGGGGCGGAGCGGATTACGTCCGTCGAGCCGACGCCCGGCCGCAGCCCAGTCGAGATCGGCATTCCGCAGGCCCACGAAGCGGACCCCGTCGGGTTCCCCAACGACTGGAACCAATCCCGGCTTGATCCCATCCTCCGGGAGCTTGATTTGGGCGACGGTCGCATTCTGGTGCCCTGCTTCGATTGAATCTCGAGTCGATGGAAGAAATTTGCCATTCCCCGAAGATTCTTCTTGCAGGGGCGGGGAAAACCTGCATCCTCGCGGGTGAAGAAATTGCCCCATGACGCACGTTGCACAGCCGTGTCACCGGAAAAGCCGCCCGCTCGGTGCCAAGGAGGCTAGTTTCAGTTCTCTGCTGTTCCCCCTCCCCTCCTTTCCCCGCAACCCTTTTTCTCCCGCTCTCCGAACCCCACTTTAGCCCCTCATGCGCACCAACCCGGAAAAGCAGTTTCTCAGCAATAATGACCCCGCCAACCTGAAGGGTACTCTCATGAGCCTCCACAGATGCGCGATTGCGTGCGCGGTGTTCGTTTTGGCATTGTCGACCGAAATCCACGCCGAGGGTATCTACCTGATTCCGGGCGAATTCGGCTGGGGGCGCACCCTTCCACTGGAAGTCCTGTTTACTTGCCGCTTATACCCTGCCGACCGCGACAGCCGGATTACGGGCGAACGCATCCTCGATTCGGACGTCGTCGCAGACCTGGGGCTAAGTCGGGACGCCGCGCAGAAAATCGAACAACTGCACAACCAGATCCTGGCGGAATACGACGCAGAGCGCCGCAAGGTGCCTAAGGAAGATCTGAACAAGGAGCCGGATCGCGGTCTGTTCTACACAGTTCGAAACCGTCATAGGAAGGAGTTCGACGACCTCCTCACGCCGCAACAGCAAGAGCGACTCGATCAGATCCACCTTCAGACCCCGCGCCAAATCACCGATGCACTCAGTGATTCGGGGGTCGCGAACGCGGTCGGGCTGACCGAGGCGCAGCGCTCTCAAATCCATCAGTTGCACTGGGAGGTTTCGCACGCGGAGCATCTTGAATCCGGAGAGAAGGCGACCGGCGACTATACCGGCCCCAGCGCCAAGTCTTTGTACGATGCCTGCCCGGGGAAGATTATGAAACTCCTCAGCGACGAACAACGGCAGAAGTTCGAGAAGCTCAGAGGTGCCCCGTTCGTGCGTGCTCAAAGGGAGCCCGCCCAGACGGAGTCCGGGCCGCTCACGAGGCTTTCCGGGGCAAGGATGCTTGCCCAAAATTGTTGGAAGGCCAGTTTCTCGCCGGACGGCAATCGCATCGTTGTCGGCAAGATGCCGGAGAGCAGCGGGCTGAGGATCGTCGAGGTGACGACCGGCGCGGCCCGCGACCTGCTTCCTTACGGCAAGGACCCGGCATGGTCGCCCGGCGACGGTCGGCTGATCGCCTTCGAGCATCACGGGGACGAAGGGGACGAGGTCTGGATCGTTGAGGCCGGCGGAGCGAACCCCCGCAAACTCGCGCTCGGCGGGTTCCCCAGTTGGTCGCCGGACGCCAAGAGCGTTTACTTCCAGTCTCGCAAGCACAACCGACTCCAGATAATTGCCGTCGATGCCAAGGGGGGAAATGCGACGGACGCGATGGAAATGGCGTTCTGGCATCCGTCCGTCTCGCCCGATGGGCGGCAGGTAACCTATCGAAGCGGGAACCAAATCATCATTGCAGACCTGAAGACGGGCAAGGCGGTCAAGGCGTTTCCCATCGACGTCGGGCAGGGCTTTGCCGCCGGATGGTCACCCGATGGGAAACAGATCGGCTACGGCGGCTGGGGCGGCGCGGATCCCGT
>JAPKZC010000952.1 GCA_026394025.1 Candidatus Solibacter sp. | reverse complement strand
GCCGCCGCCACGGCCGAGGTGATCCCGGCCATCCCGCCGCCGACTACCACCAGATCGTAGTTGCCGGCGTCTTCCGTGCGGCCCTGCATGGGCAGTTGCCGGCGGCGGAACTCCGCCAGCGCGGTACCCTCCGGCGGTCTCCAGTTCACGTCCTGCGAGAGCACGATCGCGTCGCACCGGCCATCGAAGCCAGTCAGATCATGGAGTGCCAGGCGGACCTTCTGCGCGGTGGCGCGCACCGTGCCGCCGTCCTGCCAGTGCCACGCTTCCCCTTCTACGCCGAACGTCTTCGCGAGCGGCGCGCCGTCCACCAACAAGTGGAACCTGCCGGGAGCACCGGCCACCTTCCAGCGGGCCACCCAATCGCGCGAACGAACCCAAATCCGGTAGCGTCCCGCGGCCGGAAGGGACACCTCTGTCTGCGCGTCGGCAACCGGCTTGCCCAAGCCGTGCGCCAGCAGAAATGGCGAACCCATCTGATCCATGTACTGCTGATCGAGCGACCAGCCACCCAGGCCGGTGAAGGACTCGGCTTCCACCAGCACCTGCTGGGCGCCGAGTTGGGTGCAGAATAAGAAGGCAATCGTAAGAATCGGCTTCATGATCGGAACCTACTGCCTGGTATAAAAGCGGACATAGTCGTATTCGACGCGCCCCGGCAGCTTCGTGTCATCGACCGCGTCGGTCTTTCCCAACTGGGATGCGATCGAAGTAAGCCAAATGTGAAGGCTGCCCTGCGGGAGTTTTGCGATGTCAACGGTCTGCACCACCTGGCCGTCGAAGTAGTATTTGACCTCCTGCGGCGTGTACTCGCAGCCGTAGATGTGGAAGTCGGAGAGTGGCGGAGTGGCCACGCGCTTGCCGCCATGACCGGTATGCTGTCCCTGCCACTTGTGAGTGGCGACGCCGTAGCTGGTGAGGTCGATGGAATCATTTTCGATGACGTCGAGTTCCAGTTCGGTGGCCGTGGTGCCGGTACCGCCGGAACCATCGTGTCCCATCATCCAGAAGGAGGAGTGCCACCCTTTTCCTGCCTGGATGCGGAAGCGGGTTTCGTAGTAGCCGTAGCGGAAGGACTGCTTGCTGATGACACCCGCGCCGGTGTATTCCTTGTCGCCCGCCTTCTCTTTCTTGAGCGTGAGCGTCAGGAATCCGTTTGAGACCGATACGTTCTCCGGCTTCTGAGTACTCCAGTGCTTGGAATCGGTGCGGTAGCCCCACTTAAAGGAATCGAGGGTCGCCCCGCCGAACTCATCGGCCCAGGCCAGTTTGTAGCCGGCGGGCTGTTCGGCGCCAAGAACGCCGGCGGACATGGCGGCGAGCGCCGCAAAAAAAACGGGCGGAACCGCCGGGAAGATCTTACCTAACGACATGGTCTTATCACTCCAACCCACCAGTTCACGACTGTTGCAGGCATACCGTTGACGCCTTACTTTGACACAGGGCAAGCAAGCCGTCGACTGAGCTTAGGACTACTCCGCAGTAGTCCAAATAGACTATTCGGAGTCTGAGGTCCGGTGTACGGTCAAGGCACGGCAATTTCCACGACATCTACCAGTTCGGTACGCGATGCCACCGGCAACTCCACGCGGGCGGCGCCAGCGCCAAACGCGACCGGCAGCGTCACTCCGGTGCGCAGCAACCGCGCGGACTTTGGCGCGTCGGGCGTCTTGACGGAGAGAGCAGGCTCGCGGAACGATGGCGGTACGTGCACGTACCATCGCTTGCCGCTCACAGTGATCGGAAACTCACAGGCAGCCGGCCAAGGTCCGGCTGCGGTACCGAAAATGGCCTCACCGCTATGCTTCATCCAGGCGGCGAGGTTCTCCATGCCATCCCAGAACGGCTTGGGCATGGCGCCATCGGGGCGCGGACCAACGTTCATCAACAGGTTGCCATTCCACGCGCGCACTTTCGCCAGCGTAGCGAGGAACGAATCCATTGGCAGGTAGCGCTCTTCGTTCTTGCCGACATAACCCCAGTTGGGCGAATTCCAGATACTACACAATTCCCACCAGCCGGCCGGCTTTTCCTTCGGGAAGGCGCCCTCCGGCGTCAGAAAGTCCCCGGTGTCTGAGCCCATGCGGTTGTTGATTACGATCCCCGGCTGTAACGCGCGAATCTCGTCGGGAGTCATGACCACGTCGGCCATGTCGAACCAAAGCAGGTCCACCTTGCCATAGCGCGTGAGCAGTTCGCGGATCTGGCCGCGCTTGTATTCCCGGTAGGCCTTCTCGAATTCGGGCGGACGCACCGGCAGCGTGACGGGCTGGAAGCGCGTGTCGTAGTCGGGGACCTCGGGACGGCATGCCAGCCCGGTGTTCTGCCAGCAGTGAGCGCTACGGTAATTGAAAGACATGTACTGGCGTGCGTAATACCAATCCCCGGGCGAATAGTAGAAGCCGACCTTGAGTCCGTGTTTACGGCAGGCATCCACGTAAGGGGCCACCAGATCGCGCCCACCCAGGTATTTGCGCGTATTGAAGTCTCCGTGCGCACTTGGCCACAAGGCAAAGCCTTCGTGGTGTTTGGTGGTGAGAACTGCGTAGCGGAAACCCGCCTTGGAAGCTGCCGCCATCATCTTGTCCGGATCCCAGTGCTCGGGTCGGAATCGCTCGGCCAGCCGGAAGTACTCTTCCGGCGTGATCTTGACGCCCCCTCCCATGCCGTGCATCATGCCCCAGGAGATGTCAATGTTCCCGTGCACGCTGGCGATGCCCCAGTGCATGAAGAGACCGAGCCCGGCGTTCGGGAACCACTGCGCGTCGGGATGGCCGGTATGTGTGAGGCCGGTCTTCCGCGCTTCCAGGTCCTTGTTGACTGCTGCCGCGTCCTGGGCAACTGAAGACGCGCTGGCCGTCAATCCAGCGGTGAGTGCGATGCAGGCGTCACGACGTGAAATCCCGACTAACATGGTGTCGCCCGCTGCGGCGCAGCCGCCGCCCAGGGAGTTTCCGGAGCGGCGGCCAGTGCGCCTCTAGAAAGTCAGTCTCAGCGCAAGCTGCACATTACGCGGACCACGGTCGGAAGTAATGCGCCCGAACAGCGCGTTCGCATTCTGGCCGTTGGTGCCCGGCGAAAAGCTAACGTTGGGGTAGCTGAGATTCTTCCAGTTCACCGAATTGAACGCTTCCATGCGGAACTGAAGGTTGGTGCGCTCACCGAACTTCGTGTTCTTAGCAAGCGACGCATCCAGGCTGAAGATGCCGGGCGCGCGGACATCCGGCAACACCCTGCCGACATTGCCGTACGTGTAGTTCGGCGGATTGACGAAGACGTCACTGCGCAACCATTGCAGAGACGCCGGATTGTCCATCGCCGCGCTTTGGCCGGTCGAGTTGGGACGGTCGGCCAGGAAGTTGTTGGCGCCGCGCACCACCAGAGGCTGTCCCTTCTGGATGTGCCAGCCGCCAATCAGCTTGTTCACAATCGCCTTTGAAGAGTGAACCAGTTTACCCTGTCCGAAGGGCATTTCGTAG
This sequence comes from Candidatus Solibacter sp., assembly GCA_026394025.1. Classification (GTDB taxonomy): domain Bacteria; phylum Acidobacteriota; class Terriglobia; order Bryobacterales; family Bryobacteraceae; genus Solibacter. The sequence continues at coordinate 1,408 of JAPKZC010000952.1, read as the reverse complement.
ATCCCGCTGAGAATCAGGCGGCGGGGCTGGTCGGTCGGGTCGATGGAGCGCTCGGCGCGACGGTTGAAATTGCCGTTCTGATACCCGACAACGCCGGTCTGCTCCCCGATGTAGTTGAGCGGGCTGACTACACTATCGCTGATCAGCTTGCTGCCGGTGAACGAAGCGAGCAGGGTGAAGCCATGGGAAAACCGCTTCTCGGCGCTGAGCAGCATGGCATGATAACTCGAACTCCCCAGGTGTGGATTGCGCACGCTGATACTCGAATAGTAGGGGTAGGGTTTGAGGGACTGCGAACGGGTGATGGTCGCCGTGCCCAGGTTACCTGCGATGCCGGCGTACGGATTCGCGACCGCATCCTGCAGCGAGAGACCCAGCCCGAGGTATTGCGGGTTCAGCTGGTTCATGTCGTAGCTTCCGGCGGAAAGGTGCGTGCCCCGATTCCCTGAATAGCTGGCCTCAACCACCACGCTGGCTGGCAATTGGTGTTGAATGGAGAAGTTCCACTGCTGCGAGTAAGGCACGGATTGGTTGCCCTGATCGTAGGTCACTCCGGTGCCGAGCAGATAGCTCGGTCCCAGCTTGGAGCCCAGCGGTTGGGTGGGAGCAAAAGGCAGCCCGTCCTTGAGCGCAAACGCCGCGAACGCCGAGTTGTTCCCCGAGGGTTGGTAGCTGGTGGAAGTGTTGGCGAAGCCGGCCGTGTTGCCGAAGTACAGAACATTGAAGACGTTGGCGAAGAACAGGGCGTAGCCGCCGCGAAGCACGGTCTTCCCTCTGCCGAACGGATCGTAGCTGAAGCCGAAGCGGGGCGCCAGGTTCAAATGCTCCGCTGCAAAGGGGGATTTCGGCACTCCGTTCAAGCCGGCATAAGTCATTACGCCGAGCAGTCCGTTATCCGGGTTCTTCCCATAGGGATTGAAGTTGGAGGTCCCGTTGTTCATCTCGTGGGCGGGATTCTGGTAGTCGTAGCGCAACCCCAGGTTCAACGTCAGATGCCGCGAGACCTTCCAGTCATCTTGAATGTAGGCGCTGATCGAGTAGCCGCGTTCGGACTCTCCCATGTAAGTCCCGACGGACGTGCTACCCACCGCTCCGACCAGAAACTGAGCGAGCTGCGATCCCGTGTTGGTGGGAGCCTGCGGGTTGTTGGTCAAGCTACCGGTAAAGTTGAATTGGCCCGACGGATAGCTCTTTTGCAGGTTGTCGCCGAGCATCTTGCGGTAATCCACGCCGATCTTCAACGTGTGACCGCCGGTAATCCAGGAAATCGTGTCCACGAACTGGGGCGTGGTCGAACCACGCTGACCATACGTGCCCTGCGGATTCATGCCGGCCCAGCCAATCTCGAAGGCCGGAAAGACGTCCTGCGGCGTGTTGGGAAGCCCCAGTTTCTGCGGCCAGTTGCGGT
>JAPKZC010000458.1 GCA_026394025.1 Candidatus Solibacter sp. | reverse complement strand
GCGGATTCTTTCCTGGCCACCGGAAATGGTGACATCACGGTTTTTATTCCGTCTAACGTAGGGGTGAACATTCGAGCACAAAACGATCAGTCCGACTCCACCAGACGAATCGCCGTGGATTTTCCTGGTGTGCGGGTTCGCCGGCAGGGACGCCTCATCGTTGCGGAAGGCCCTGTGAATGGCGGCGGACCGCTGCTTCAGATTTCCGCCACGGTGGGCACCATTTTTATCAGAAAAAGACAATAGAGGTAGAGTCATGAAAACCAATCTGGGAATTTTATTAGTTGCGGCGGCGAGCCTCATCTCGTCCTCCGCTGTTGCGCAGCAAGTCGTGATCCCGCGCGAGCACTCCGAGCAAAGGGTCGTTGTCCAGAAGGCGAGCGGCGGCTATCTGGGAATCGGCGGGCTGGACATCAGTTCCGAACGCGCCAAAGCACTCAACCTCAAGGAAGAGCGTGGCGTGGAGGTCTCCAGCCTGGCAGAAGATGGTCCCGCGGCCAAAGCCGGCGTCAAGGATGGCGACGTGGTGCTGGAATTCAACGGCCAGCCGGTACAGGGCACGGCGCAGTTTCAGCGTCTGGTGCGCGAAACCCCGGTAGGGCGTCAGGTGAAGATCACGGTGTGGCGCGGCGGCGCGGCCCAAACCCTCACGGCCACCGTCGGCGAGAACAAGCAGACCACCCTCATCGCGCCGGTGGATGGCGCGTGGAACTTCTCCATGCCCAACATGCCGGCCATGCCGAAGATTGAGATCCCGCGTTTTGAGATGTCCACACAGAACCCGATGCTGGGTATCGTGGGCGAGTCGCTGGGGCAGGACGATCAGCTCGCCGAGTTCTTCGGCGTACAGGAAGGCGTCCTGGTGCGGTCGGTGAAAAAGGGCTCTGCCGCCGAAAAGGCCGGCGTCAAGGCCGGCGACGTGATTACCAAAGTCGACGATTCGAAGGTCACCAGCAGCACCGAGATCACCCGCGTCCTGCGCGGCTTGAAATCCAAGAAGACCTTCGGCGTCACCGTCACCCGCAACAAGAGAGAGATGCCGCTGACCGTGACCCTGGAATCCACGGGCAGCACGGCGCGCGCCGCGTTGGCCGAAGTGAACTGCTAAGAGACTCGCTCCTGCCCAACAACCGTTCCCTGCCCTACTGCGCGGGCGGCGCACCGGCGCGGATGAACTCGGCGATCTCCGAGGCCCGGGCACGCGCGGTGTGCATGTAGGATTCGTTCTTGATGATGCGGTCCAAGGTGGGCAGGTACTGGTCCAGACCGACCACCCGTTTGCGGTCGATGGCGGAACCAAGCAGGTTCAGCGCCTTCACTACGCCCAGTTTGTCGTACTTGGCGGCGCGGTCCAGAGCGATGCGGTGCTGCGCCGATTCGGTCAGCCGCTCGCACCATTCCCAAAGCAACTTCGCATTCGGGTCCTCGGAATAGTTGAACTGCACTTCGCTCTTGTCCGCGGCCTTTTCGAGGCGGAAGGTCTTGGTGCCCATGAACGCCACTTTCAGTCCGGATTCGACGGGGCGCTTGAAACTATCCAGTTTCTCCACCAGCGCGTAAACCTCGGCGGTCTCGCCATCGGTGAGCTTGAATTTTAGCGGCAGGTCGTCATCCGGCGCTTCGCGGTATTCGGCTTCGCCATTCTTTTCGAGAGTCACCTGCACGTAGGCGGGGGTGCTTCCCGGAAAGGACTTGGAATAGTAGAACCGCTGCGCGTCCTGCGCAAACAGCGAGCCGGCGAACAGCAGAATCAGCGACCACTTCATACTCACCTGCTAGGCCAGCCTGCGGCTGGTGGCTTCGTGCGTGGCATGGCAGATGGCGATGGCCAACGCATCGGACGCGTCTTCACTGGCGATCACTTCGGGCAAATGCAGCAAAGACCTCACCATCACCTGGACCTGGCTTTTTTCGGCCCGGCCGTACCCCACCACACTCATCTTAACTTCCAGCGGAGAATACTCCGCGAACCCCACCCCTGCCTCCGCAATGGCTAACAGGGCAACCCCTCGCACGTGCGCCAACTTTAACGCCGTTTTGGCATTGGCCGCATGGAACACTTCCTCCACCGCTCCGAACTCGGGTGCGTACTCCCGAATTAAACTGCGCAGACCAGTCGCAATTTCCAGCAGCCGCTTCTCAAATGGCCATTTGGGGCTGGTCGAAATCACTCCCGCTACCACCATCCGGTGGTCCGCCCCGTCGCTGTCGATGACGCCGTAACCGGTACGCTGCGAGCCGCAATCGATGCCGAGGACGCGCACCTTACTGCGACAGAGCCTCCAACTCCTTCTCGTCGATATCGAAGTTGGAGTAGACGCTCTGCACGTCGTCGTGATCTTCCAGCGCGTCCTGCAACCGCAGCATGCCGCTCGCGTTCTTGCCCTCCAGCTTGATCAGGTTCTTGGGGACCATGGCGATGGTCGCATCCTCGTGGGGAATGCCGTTGGTTTCCAGCACCTTGATCACGCTGTCGTGACTCGCCGGATCGGAGAGAACCTCCCACCGGTCGCCGTCGTTCCGCAGATCGTCCGCACCGGCATCCAGAATGATGTTCATCAACTGGTCTTCGGTGGCCTTGTCGCCCGGAACGAAGATCTGGCTGCGCCGTTCGAACATCCACGCGACGCTGCCCTGCTCGCCCATGTTTCCGCCGTTCTTGGAGAATGCGTGGCGGATGTCGCTGACCGTGCGGTTGCGATTGTCGGTGGCGACATTCACCAGAACGGCCGCGCCGCCCGGCCCGTAGCCCTCGAACATGACCTCTTCGATCATGCCGCCTTCCAGTTCGCCGGTGCCCCGCATCACGGCTTTCTTGATGTTGTCGGCGGGCATGGAAACGGCCTTGGCCGCAAGGATGGCCGTCCGCAGACGCGGGTTGCCATCCGGATCGCCGCCGTTGCGCGCGGCGATGGTGATTTCCTTGATAATACGCGTGAAACTTTTCCCGCGCTTGGCGTCCGTGGCCGCCTTTTTATGCTTAATGGTTGCCCATTTGGAATGGCCTGACATGTGAACCTCTCAAGGTAGGCCCGGCAGCACGCCGGGATAGCTATATTGTTATGAATTCAACGTATTGAGGATAGCAGAATCGGGATATCCGCTCAAGGAGAGGCAGATCGAAGGCTGGCATGTCGGTTTGCTTGTCGGTTTTACAGTCTGCACCGTGATCCGAACGCGTGCTTCATCCGGCCCGCACAATCAAGGAACGGCGAAAATCGGGGAGATTGACGCGCCCGTTGGACTGGCGTGCTTCACTCCACTTGCCCGGCCAGGGATCGTACACGCGCAGGCGGCCGCGCAGCTTACCCACTTCCACGGACACGCCCGTGAGCAGCCCAGGCGGTTCGCCGCGCTCCAGTTCGCTGCGCCAATCGTTGCCGGTGTCGCGGCACCAGATGAGCGTCGTGCGTTTCCCCCTGAGTTGGTAAACGCGCAGGCGAGGGTGCGGCAGTATCGAGGGGATGAAGTTCTCCGACGGCGGATCAATTCCCTTGACGGCATCGGCGAAGCGCCCGAAGTGCCACCAGAGATCGTTGGGCGCCACATAGGCATCCCAGTGCCAGATCTGCCCCGGTCCCGCCGCGCCCGCAAAGAACGGCGCGAACAGGATATCGTGCAGCAAGGTGCCCTGCTTATCGGCGGAATAGAGTTTGAACGGCCCCGCGTGGCGCGGTTCCACGGCGCCGGATTCCGCCAGGATCACCGGCTTGCCGGGATGCCAGGCCAGGAGTTCGCGGACCGCGTCCGCCGCCAGCACATCAACGGGCCCGTGACATACATCGAGCGCCGCACCCAGGTCCAGATAGCGGTGCACTTGCGCCAGATCGTTGCCCGGCATAGTGGAATGGCGCTGATAGGTTGGGCGCACACGGTCCGTATCGAAGCTGCCGAGGCTTTGCAGGCAGAGGTTGCGCGGAAAGCGGCGGTGGAGTTCGGCCAGCATGGCCTCGGTCCAGTCCAGATAGCCGCCGCCGCGAACGGCGTTGACCTCGTTCCAGAGTTCCCAGGCGAAAACTTCGGGCCGGTTCCCGAAGCGCGCGGCGAACCACTCAAGCTTCCGGCGAAACTGGGCCCGGCTTTTCTCGCCATCGAAGAAATCCGCGATCGAGGCGGCGGGTCCACCGTTGGCGACGCTGTGCAGGGGCTTGTCAGCCCAGGCCTGCGGGCCGCCGCCGATGCTACGGAAATGCTCCAAGGTCAGCTTGACGCGAATGCCGCGCTGCCGGGCCATGGCGAGCATGGCGTCGATAAGCTGGGCTTTCTGTTCGTCGTACTCGCCGCTGCGCGCGTGCTCCACGTCCCAGAATGCGTTGCTCAGCCAGGCTCGCACGTAGTTGCCGCCGTTGGCGGCGAGTTTATCCAGCCAGCCCTGGTAGACGCGGAGACCGGTCGCCGTGTCACGCCCGGGCGGAGCGATCAGGTTGAGGCCGATGGGTATGTATGGCGATCCGTCGCTCAATTCGAGGTATCGGGGGTCACGCCGGCTGACGCGCACGAAGGTGTCGGCAGCGCGTAGGGGCACCGCGGCGAGTGGGCCTGCCAGAACAAAGGCGCGGCGAGAGAGGCTCATGGTGCGGCAGTCCTCCTGGCCTGTCGATCCGGCTTGCCGAACAGCACTTGAGAAACACAAAAACAGGCCGGGAGGCCTGCACTACTGGAACTGTTCCAATTCGCCTTGCAGCAGGGCCACATGCTCTTCTTCCTCCGCCGCCAGTTCGCCGCAGAGATCTTTCTCCAGACCCGGAGGGAGTTCTCTGGCCAGCTTCTGGAAATGGTCGCGGGTGCGTTTCTCCATATCGAGGGCGGCCGCATAGAGGTCCTTCACGCCGGAAGTCTCTCCCACCTGGATGCCGCGGAAGAGCCAGTTGGCGAGCAACTTGTCCTCGTCTCCGGAAAGCTCCACGACTTCGCGATCCAGATGCGCGTGGTATTTTTCTTCGAGTTCGTGAAGGTGATCGAGTTCAGCTTCGTAGAGCCGCTCGAGTACCGCGCGCTGCTCTGGTGAGCTCGCCTTATCGCGCGCCAGTTTGTAGAAGTGGAATGAGTTCAGCTCGAACTGCACGGCATCGCGGATGGCGCGGAAACGCATGGAATCGCCCAGATCGCGATCGGGAATCACATCCAGATCGCCACCGCACAGGAAGCACTTCCCGTATGGCATGGCGAGTCCGGAAGTGAGCTTGAAGCAGCTCTTGCATCGCCAGGTGTAGCGCACCTGGGCGCAGCAGATTTCGTCTTCTTCCAGCACGGCCCGGCATTTTGGACAAGTCGATGGCATCTTATGCTCCCCCAGCCGGCGCCAGTTCCCGTGGCGGGTCCGGCGTCAATACGCCCATGTATTCCAGCATTCCCTGGGCGGCCCGCTTGCCTGCGCCCATGGCGAGGATGACGGTGGCCGCCCCGGTGACGATATCGCCGCCGGCGAACAAGCCGGGGAGGTTGGTCATGCCGGTGCGTTCGTCGATGTCGATGTAGCCCCACTTGTTAGTGCCTAGCCCTGGCGTGGTTTGGGCGATGATGGGGTTGGCGGTAGTGCCTAAGGCGTAGATAACGGTGTCGGCATCG
>JAPKZC010000756.1:4046-5118 GCA_026394025.1 Candidatus Solibacter sp. | reverse complement strand
GCAGATGCAAAGAACGATACTGGGCGCCCAGTATGCGTTTTGGAAGGCATGGCGGAATCTATCGGTCCGATGCGGTCAAACCACAACCAAACCCTGGGGCGGGACCGTGCCGCCTCCCGCCGGGCGGCCCCGAACCCAGGTAGAAGAACGCGTCGGGAGGACCACGCTCTGCTCATCGTCCGCGATGAGTTCCGACCGGCTATTCCTTGATCGGGGTGCTCGCCAGCATTGCCCGTCTCCGCTTCACCGGCACGGCCAGACTAACACGCCCCCTCACCCCGCCCGGCTAAAACCGGACATTGTCTACTGCGTTGACAACTCTCGTTACACCTCACAGCAAATCCGGGAAGCTCCTGCGCAGCTTGTAGAACCAGGCGTGGCCCAGCAGAAACACTACCGTCGCCACCAGCCACAACTTCCACACCGCACCGAACGCGGGCGCCTGATTGTGCAGGAAGATCGATCGGTAGCCGTGCACCAATACATAGATCGGATTCTTCGTCAAAATCCCCGCTGCGGCTTGCGGCAGCTTGTTCTCGGGATAACAGATCGGCGTCAGAAAGAACCACAGCGTCAGCACGAAACCCATGATCTGGCCCAGGTCGCGGGCGAACACTCCCAGCGCCGCCAAAAACCAGCTCACTCCGGCGGTAAACAGAATTTGTGGAATCAGCAGCACCGGAAGCCACACCAACGCGACCGGCAACTCGTGGTTGATGGCCAGCAGGAAAACGCAGTACAGCGCGATCGCAAACAGCTCCGTGATCAGCCCGGCAACCACCAGGTTCACCGGCAGCGTCTCCACCGCGAACACCAGTTTCTTGACGAAATTGCGATGCTCCAGAATCACGCTTGGGGCTCGCCCGGCAGCCTCGCTGAAGGCCAGCCACGGCAGCATGCCAGCCAGGAAGTAGAGGGCGAAGCTCGACCAGCTGGCGTTCGGGTCGTAGCGGTCGCGCAGCACCACACCGAACACGAAAAAGTAGGTCAGCATCAGCAACAGCGGGTTGATGATGGTCCAGAACGCCCCACCGAAACTCCCGCGATACCGCCCCAAAATGTCGCGCCGCAC
>JAPKZC010000756.1:1617-3990 GCA_026394025.1 Candidatus Solibacter sp. | reverse complement strand
GCGGATCAGGCTGCGATTGCGCCACACCGTGGATACCGGATAGACGAACGCCCGCCCAAGGGAGCGCACCGCGCGCTCGCGGGCGAGGGTGGCGCGGGTAGCCACGCGTACCCTCGCCACCCGCGCCTCGCCGTTTTCGGTGGAGGTTTCCACCAGCAGGAAGGGCCATCCCTGCTCGTAATACCAGCAGAGGTCTTCGCGCATTGGCGAGAGCAGCACATGGTAGCCGCCGTCTTCCCCCGGCAGTGGAATCTCCAGACGCACGCGTGCCGTCTCGCCGGGCTTCACTTCGCGCTCGGGATGCATCCGGGCGCCGTCCACAAGCAGCGTGCCGGTGCCGGCGTCGAAGAGGTGATAGCCCACACCGAATCCCTGGCTCGGGCGCCAGGTCTCGGGCGAATCGTTGCGGATTTCAAAGGCGGCGTGCAGCGTGCGTGTGCCCGCGTCCAGTTGGACATCGGGCTCCAGGTAGGCGGCGTTCATGTGTACAGCCACGCGGGATACCGTTCCCGCACCGCGCAAGTTTTTCTGCCCACGGCGTAGATGCCGTCGCCGCGCAATTCGGTACTCAGGCGGTACCGCTCCAGCAGATGCAGAATCCAGCCAAGCTCGGGATGCGGCTCGTCGCGGAACTCGCCCGTCTCGAGGAGCGCCACTTCGAAGCCGGAATTCTCCAGCAGTTGGTGAATCTCGCGCGGCGCGTATTCGCGATTGTGCCGCGCGTCCACAACGCCTGTGCCTTCCGCCGGCCGGATGTAGGCATGAAAGAACCCCGGATGATACCCTTGCAGGATCCCCGAGATGCCGCGCAGCGCGGCGATATTAGGCGTGGTCAACACCAGGTGGCCGCCCGGCTTCAGGATGCGGTTGACCTCGCTCATCATATGCATCGGGTCTTCGAACAGGTGCTCGATGAGTTCGCCGCAGATCACCGTGGCGAAGTGGGCATCGGGATAAGGGAACACATCCTTCTCTGCATCGAAGTGATCGATCTCGCACTCGAAGGATTCACCCTCGGCGTTGGTCACGCTGCGGTGGTCGCGGCGGCCCAGTTTCCCGTAGTAGCAGCCGCGCACCTCGCCGTAGCCGAGCCTGCTGCGCAGCGCGGGCGTGATCTGCAGGTACGCGCCCATTTCCAGGACGCGATCGTCCGCGGACCCGGGAGGCGTGATTTCGAGCGTCTTGAGGAGGCGCGTGGAATGCGTATTCAGGTACCCGGCGGATGCCTCGCCGGCTGCCCAGCCTTGCAGGTACTCGATAGTAGGTTGGGACCGCGTCCCGTGCTCCGGCGCGGACGGGGCGGGGCGAGGCTCCACCGTGCCCGGGGTCCACTCTCGCTCGTGAATCACCGCGTCCAGGAAGCCGGCGTAATGCGCGGCCACCGTCGCCCAGTTGCACTCGCGGGCCACATAGTCCCTGGCGCGCTCACCCAACTGGCGCGCCACATCGGGGCGCGAAACCAGCAGATTCAGGTACTCGAAGATGAGGTCTTCCTCGCCGGAGCCCACCGGCACCTTCAAACAGACATCGTCGGGAAACTCCTGAAAGGAGCCGACCTCGGAGACCATCACCGCCTTGCCCAGACCGAGCGACCGCAACAGCGTACCCGAACTCTCTCCCACCGTGGGAAAGCGCAGGTTGAGCACGATATCGCAGGCGCCCAGGTAACCCACGAAGTCCGCGATGGGCGCGAAGCCCAGCACACGCACGTTGGCCGAAAGCCCCATGGTGCGGATCATCGCCTCCACGGGGAACTCCGCGTGCGGCTCGCCCACCAGAATCATTTTGACGTTCGGCACGAGACGCAGCAGGCGGCGGAACGCGCGCAGCGATTCGGCGATGCGCTTGTAGGGTTTGAGGAATCCGAAAATGCCGACCAGCGGAGTAGCCTCGTCCAGCCCCAGCTTATGGCGGAACGCGTTGCGGTCGGCCCGCGGAATCCAGGCGCCGTGCGGAATCACCGCCGTGGGGCCGGTGTAGCCGGCGGTGCGCATTTCCTCCCGCATGAAGCGGCTGTGCACCACCACGCCGCGCGACGCCGCCAGAAGGCGCTTCGTCATAGGCAGGCCTTCGTAGTCCGGGCCCACTTCCAGCTTGCGGACCCGCTCGGCGAACGCCAGTGCCGTGGCGCCGCCTTCGTACTCGCACTCGCGCACGTAGGCCTCCCAATCGCCGCGCTTGATGGTGAGGTCCGCCATCAGGTGGTGCAGGTTGCTTTCGTGCATCACCACTACACCGGGATGGCGCAGCGCGGTCTCGTAGACGAAACCGTGATGGCCGTTGTTGCCCACGTGGTAGAGCGCGATATCGAAGTGCGCCGGATCGTATGACTGGTGCGGGCCGGAAAACACTGCCAGTTCCACCAGCGGCTTG
>JAPKZC010000756.1:0-1603 GCA_026394025.1 Candidatus Solibacter sp. | reverse complement strand
TTGAGGCTTTCGATCAGGGCTTCGGAATAGTCGGCGATCCCGCTGCGCGCCGGCGGCAGCGGGGAAAAGAACGCCACGCGCATTTCAGCGCACCAACTCCAGCGAAACTGTGCCGATACTCAATGGAATTTTGATCAGCAGCGGCGTGCGGGCCGCATCGCGCGAGTAGAAGATTTCGAAGCTGAAATCGCTCGCCGGTCCCTTCACGCTGACGTTCAGATGGTCGGTCACCACCGCCTTGCCCGCCACTGGAACGTCCTGCGCCCCGGTGTAAACCATTTTCACCTCATAGCCCGAGCCGAAAAAGACTTTGCCCGCGGGCGGCACTCGGCCCTGCCCCATCTCGCGCCGCGCGAGGTACTGAAACGTCAGCGCATCGCGTCCACAGGTGGGGATGCCAAACTCGCTCTTACCGCCGCCGGCCGGAATGAGCGTCCGCCTTTGCGCCTGATTCTTCTTCTGATCGAATTCGGTCTTCTCGATGACTTTCTTGGTTCCGTGGCTGATTTCGCGCTGCAAGGTGGACGAGCAAAGGTCCGCGCCGCTGGCCGACGCTTTGTATCGGTCGGAGATCGGAACCACCGGGATGCTCACGGTGGTGGACATATCGAAATCCCAGCCGCCGTCGTCCGCCTTGTGGGCCGTCAGGGTCACGTCGCCCAGGCTGCGGCCGCCGGGCCAGACGACGCGATAGCGCAGGGTCTCATTCTGGAATGGGAAACCCGTCAATTGGTCCGCCGCCAGAATTGGCGATGCGCAAAGCAGGGCAAGTAGGAGGATATGGCGAAACGATGTCATCGATGAGGCGCAACGCATCAATGGAACCAGTATAGCGGACCACCTCATCGTACAGAGTATTTACTCGTAGCGCAGCGCTTCCAGCGGATTGACCCGCGACGCCCTGCGCGCCGGCAGGTACCCGGCCGCGATCGCCGTCAGCGTCAGCGCCAGCACCGCGCCGCCAACTACCATCACGTCGCGCGCCTTCACGCCGAATAGCTGTGCCTCGGTATATCGCGCTAATAGCATCGCCGCCGGAACTCCCGTCACCAGGCCGGCGATCAGAATCCACAGCAGCTCGCGCATTACCATGCCGCGAATCCGTCCAGGCTCCGCGCCCAGCGCCAGGCGGATACCGATCTCGCGCGTGCGCCGCGTCACCGAATGCGCCATTACGCCGTAGAGCCCGAGCATCGCCAGCGCGGTTGCGAGGCCGGCGAACACCGCCGCCAGTTGCAGCACAATCCGGTCCTGCGAGACGTTTAACCGGATCTGTTCCTCCAGCGTGCGCAGGTCCTGTAGCGGAAGGTCGCGATCGAGCGACGCCATGACGCGGCGGATCTGCGGGACCATCTGCTTCTCCGGCAGCGCTGTGCGCACATAAAAATAGAGCCCGTTGATCTGCTTGTCCTGCCTCCAGGGCCGGTAGTACAGCGGCGGAGCCGCGTCCTTCACGCTCGAGTAGTGGCTGTCCTTTACCACTCCCACGATAGTAATGTCCGGGGCGCCGCCTCCCCCCGAAAACTGCACGCCCAGCGGGCTCATGCCTTCCAGAAAGCGCTTCACAAACGTCTCATTGACCACCGCCACCTTCTGCCCGGCC
>JAPKZC010000153.1 GCA_026394025.1 Candidatus Solibacter sp. | reverse complement strand
GCAGGAAATGTTTGAGGCTTGACGGGGCAACGCCGAGAGCCGCCGAAACCGGTCGAACTTGTTCGAACCCGCATGGGGCCGACTGCCCGCCCTATGAAATCACGGGACTTAGACCCTCATTTTTGCGCCGGAAAGTAGCTACGTGGCCGTTGACTCCGCGGGAAACCTGTACATCAGCGAATCCGGCTACATCGCCGGTTCTCACTATACGGGGGCTGTGAAAGGGAGTAGTGTCCGCAAAGTGTCCAACGGCGTGATTACAACCGTGGCGGGCAATGGGACGCCGGGCTTCAGCGGCGATAACGGTCCAGCCACGAGCGCGCAGCTATTCCCCAGTGGCCTCGCCCTTGACTCCGCCGGCAACTTGTATGTCGCCGATTACAACCGCATCCGCAAGGTGTCCAAGGGGGTGATCACCACCATTGCCGGGAACGGCACGCCGGGCTTTAGCGGCGACAACGGTCCCGCCACCAGCGCCCAGCTATACCTGCCTCGTGGCATCGCTCTTGACGCCGCCGGAAACCTCTACGTCGCGGATACTAACAACTCTGCCGTTCGAAAGATCCGGACGGATGGAACCATCGTGACGGTGGCTGGCGGGCCGCTACCCACCCTTGGCCCCGTCGTCCCGCTTGTTTCGTTGCGCATCGTGAGCGGAAACGGCCAGAGCGGAGCGGCCGGGTCGCCCTTGACCGCGGCGTTGGTGGTGAAGGCTGCAAGCAGCAGCGGCGCCGGGTGGCCGGGAGTGGTGGTGAGTTTTGCCGTAAGTCCAACCGGCGCCGCCACGGTGAGTCCTTCATCGATGTCCACGCTGAACGATGGAACCGCCAGCACCACAGTTACCCTCGGCAGTACAGTGGGAACCGTGACCATCACAGCGTCCGCCTCCGGCGTGCCAGACGCGGTGGCTTTCTCCTTGACGGCAACCTCGCCGCCGCTCAGTGTTCAATCGGTAGTTCACGGCGCCAGTTTCCTGAAAGTGCCGTTGGCCGCCGGCGGCTGGTTTTCGGTTCTGGGCGCCAATCTGGGAACCAAGGCCAGCGCGAGCGACGCCAATACCCTCCAACTCGGCGGGGCCGGCATCCAAGTCTGCGGCCTATCCGCGATTCTGAACTACAATTCCGGACCCATCCAGGCCGCGGGCGGCGCGACATGGCAAATCAATGCCTTAATGCCAGCCGGCGTTGCCGGACATGATTCCTGTCCGGTGGTGGTGACGGTTAACGCACAGCAGACGGCGCCATACACCGTAGCCATTACCGGCGAGTCCCTCGCCCTGTTCCAATTCGCCACCTCCGCTATCAACGCGTCCACGCCATCCATCACCCTGCCGATCGCGACTCACGCCGACTACTCCTTGGTCGGACCGCCGGCATACAGATCTGCGTCATTCAACGTCACCCCGGCCAGAGCTGGAGAGACGGTGATTCTCTGGGGAACCGGGTGTAAGGCAATTACCAACCCTGCGGTGCAGATCGACGCCAGGTCGGCGCAGGTGGTTTTTGCCGGGATTTCCGGGCAGGGCTTGTGCCAACTCAACGTGGTTGTGCCTGTTGGAACGTCGCCCGGGATGGTCTCTCTGACACTGTCCGATCCGGCGCCGGCTTACAAGCTGGCCGTACAGTGAATGGAAATAGTTACAATGAGCGTTCATGCGGCGAATATATACAGGTCTGATTCTCTCGATATGCATCGGCGGGTGCGCTATCGCCGCCGATGCCCCGGACGCCTGGCCCCGTTGGCGCGGCCCTGAGTTCAACGGAGTGGCGCGCGGCGACGCTCCGCTGACATGGAGCGACAAGGAACACATCGCGTGGAAGGTGCAGGTGCCGGGGAAAGGGCACTCCTCGCCGGTGATCTGGGGAGACCGCATCTTCCTGACAACGGCAGTGCCCACGGGTAGCGCGCCGGCGGCGGCGCCCGCGCCTCCTGCACCTCCCGCGCCTCCTGCCCCGGGCGGCAGGCGAGGAGGGTTCGGCGGCGGCGGCGGGCCGCAGGTGGAGCAGAAGTTGATGGTGCTGGCCTTCGACCGAAAGACCGGCAAGCAGCTTTGGGAGAAAACCGCGATCGTGGCCACGCCGCACGAGGGCTACCACGGCCAATACGGGAGCTTCGCCTCCCCCTCGGTGATGGTGGACAACAAGCACGCGATCGCGTTCTTCGGGTCGCGCGGCGTGTACTGCTACACGCACGACGGCCAGTTGGTATGGCAGAAAGATTTCGGCATCAAGATGCGGATGACGATGGCCTTCGGCGAAGGGTCGTCGCCCGCCCTGGATGGCGACAAGCTGGTGATCCTGTTCGATCACGAGGGCGATTCGCTGGTGGTGGCGCTGGACAAGAACACCGGGCGCGAACTCTGGCGCACGCCGCGGCCGGCCGGCAGTACCTGGTCCAGCCCGATGGTGATTACCGTGGGCGGAAAGAAGCAGGTGCTGGTGCCGGCCACCAAGTTCGTAGCGGGATACGACCTGGAAGACGGCAAGCTGATCTGGCAGGCCACGGGACTGGGCCGCAACGTGATTCCAATGCCGGTGGTGTCGGATGGCGTGGCCATCGTGATGAGCGGCTACCAATCGCCCAACCTGCTGGCCATCCGGTTGGGTGGTGAGGGCGACCTGACGGGGACCGGCGCCATTCTCTGGCAGAACCAGCGGGGCAACTCCTATACGCCGTCACCCGTGCTGCACGAGGGCAAGCTCTACATGCTCACGGACAACGGCACCATCTCCTGCCTCGACTTCAAGACCGGAAGGCCATTCTACGCCCAACAGCGCTTGCCGAAAAGTTACAGTTTCAAGGCTTCTCCGGTGGCGGCCAACGGCAAGTTGTACCTGGCCACCGAGGATGGCGATGTGGTGGTGTTGAAGATGGGCGAGGTGTTCGAGGTGCTGGCCACCAACACGCTGGCGGACCAGGTGTTCATTGCCACGCCCGCCATCATCGATGGGGCCATTTATCTGCGCGGGCAGAACACGCTGTTCTGCATACGGTAGGCTACCCCGCATGTCCCATCCCTGACTGCCGCGATTTCAGGACTTCGGCCACGCTGGCCAGCAGCAACTCGGCAGCTACCGGCTTGCTCAGCGCCGCATCGGCCCCCAGAAGCCGGGCTGCCTTCAGGAGCCGGCCTTCGAACGCGCCCGAGATGGCGATGATTCCGACGCCGGGCGCCTCCCGCCGCAAGGCCTGTATGGTCTCGATCCCCTCCTGTTCGGGCATCACCAGGTCCGTGATTACCAGGTCCACCGGTAGGGCCAACACCTGCCGGAGCACCTGCTTTCCGTCCGTCGCTTCCAACACCTCGTAACCGGCCTGCTCCAGCACCTTCCGGAGGAGACCACGCACCCCAGCTTCATCGTCGGCCACCAGGATGCGGGCAGCCGGCGCCGGCGGCCCCAGCACCGCGCGGACCTTGCCGGCGAGCTCCTCCGGACTGAACGGCTTCTGGATGAACGCCGCGCCCTCCTCCAAAACCGCATGGTGCTCGATGGCGCCGCCGGTGTACCCGGACATGAACAGCACCTTGATGCCGGGCTGGAGAGTCTCCAGCCGGTCTGCCAGTTCGCGGCCGCTTACGTTCGGCATCACCAAGTCCGTCAACATCAGATCGATGCGCTCCTGCTCGCGGAGCAGCAACGCTTCGGCGGCGCTCTCCGCCGGGATCACGCGGTAGCCGTATTCCTTGAGTACCGCGACCGTGTAGGCGCGGACCTCCGCCTCGTCCTCCACCACCAGCACGGTCTCCTTCCCCCCGAGCACCGGAGCGGCTGGCAGTTTCCACTCAACGGCT
Source organism: Candidatus Solibacter sp. (assembly GCA_026394025.1). Taxonomy (GTDB): domain Bacteria; phylum Acidobacteriota; class Terriglobia; order Bryobacterales; family Bryobacteraceae; genus Solibacter. The sequence continues at coordinate 1,400 of JAPKZC010000153.1, read as the reverse complement.
GCTGCCTCGGCCAGGGCCGGCAGGTAGATGTTGAATGAGGTTCCCTGGCCCGGTTGGCTGGAAACCTCGATGTAGCCGCCGCTCTGCGCCACGATGCCCTGTACCATGGAGAGCCCGAGACCGGTGCCCTTGCCGATTCCCTTGGTGGTGAAAAACGGCTCGAAGATCCGATTCTTCGTCTCTTCGTCCATGCCCGCGCCGTTGTCGCTCACCGCCAGCATGACGTAACACCCAACGTGCGCTTCCGGATGCGCCATGGTGTAGCTCTCGTCCCGTTCCACGCGGGCGGTTTCGATCAGCAGTTTGCCGCCGCCCGGCATGGCGTCCCGCGCGTTGACCACCAGGTTCATGATCACCTGCCCCAGTTGATGCGGATCGGCGTGCACGGTCCCGCCCTCCGCGTGGAGGGCGACGCGCACCTCCACGTCCTCCCCCACGAGGCGCAGCAGCATGGGCTGCATCTCCTCCACCACGCGGTTGAGATCCAGGCTGCGCAGTTGCAGCACCTGCTTGCGGCTAAAGGCCAGCAGTTGCCCGGTCAATCCCGCGGCGCGTTCCCCGGCCTTGAGGATCTCCGAAAGGTCGGCCCGCAGCGGATCGTCCGCGCTCAGACCGGCCAGCAGCATCTGGCTGTACCCGTTAATCACCGTCAGCAGGTTGTTGAAATCGTGCGCCACGCCGCCGGCCAGACGCCCGATGGATTCCATCCTCTGGGCATGCTGGAGCTGGGCCTCGAGTCTGGCCTTCTCCTCCTCGGTCCGCTTGCGCCCGGTGATGTCGCGGTTGTTGGCACGCCTGCCAAGCCAGGCGCCGTCGGTGCCAAACACGCTCTGACAACTGTGCGCTATCCAACGCACGTTGCCGTCGCTGGCCATGATTCGGAACTCGATTTCCACCCGTTCCTGATGATGGTCGGCCGCAAGCACCTCGCACATATGCCGCTCATAGGCAATCTGGTCGTCGGGGTGTACGATGCTGGGCAAGAAGCCCGGATCGGCGATGAAGCGCTCGGTGGAGTATCCGGTGATGCGGAGGCAGGAAGGCGATACATAGCGCATCTCCCTGGTGGGAGATATCCAATACTCCCAGTCGTAGGTGAAGTCCGCGACGGTACGGTACTTTTCCTCGCTGGCGCGCAGCGCCGCGGTGGTGTCCGTGGAGAAAAAGGGACTGCCGGTGCCGGCCGCGAAGATGACCACGCGCCCCTTCTCGAGGTGGCGCACCGCGCGCCGGCGGATGAAGGGCTCGGCCACCTGCGACATGGGGATCGCCGTAAGGACCCGCGTGAAGACCCCCTCCTTCTCGAGCGCGTCCTGCAGCGCGAGGCCGTTGATGAGCGTGGCGAGCATGCACATGTAGTCCGAGGTGGCCCGCTCGATCTCGCGGGAGAAGGTCCCGCG
>JAPKZC010000707.1 GCA_026394025.1 Candidatus Solibacter sp. | reverse complement strand
TCGCGGCTCGGATTGGCGCACTCGATTGGCCGGAATTCCCATGAACATCTCCCGGTACGGCTGGGTACTGGTCGGCGTGCTGTGGGTGGTCGCGGTGCTCAACTACGTCGACCGCCAGGTGATTTTCTCGCTGTTCCCGCTGCTTGCCAGGGACCTGAGCCTGTCCGCCGTGCAACTCGGGCTGTTGAGTACGGTCTTTCTCTGGGTCTACGGGATTCTGAGCCCGTTCGCCGGCTTCGCGGCCGACCGTTTCGGAAGAGGCCGGCTGATCACCGCCAGCCTTCTGGTGTGGAGCGCGGTTACGCTGGCCACAGGCTTTTCGCGCACCTACGGACAAGCGAGGCCTGCTACCTGCCAGCCGCCCTGGCGCGCATCGCCCAGCATCACGGCGCGCGCACGCGGTCGCTGGCGGTGGGCATACACCAGAGCGGGCTGTACGTGGGACTGATCCTGGGCGGCGCGGCCGGTGGATGGGCGGGCGAACGCTACGGATGGCGTGCGCCCTTCCTGGCGCTGGGAGCCATCGGAATCGTGTATGCGGTGGCGGTGGCGCGGTTTTTCCGCGCGGACCCGGTGGCGCCGGAAATCGCCGCTGCCCCGGAAGCCCAGCGGCGCGATTTCATCGCGGCGGTGGTCGAGTTGTGCCGCCTGCCGGGATTCGGCATCATGACCGCGGTCTTCTCCGCCATGGGCGTGGCCAACTGGCTGGTGTATACCTGGCTGCCGCTCTACCTGTACGAGCGCTTCGGGATGAGCCTGACGGAAGCGGGCTTCACCGCAACTTTCTATATCCAGGGCGCGAGCGTCGGGGGAATCGTCCTGGGTGGATGGGTAGCGGACCGGTGGAGTGCGCACTCTCCGAACGGGCGCGTCTACACGCAGGCGGCCGGATTGCTGCTGGCCAGCCCATTCCTGTTCCTGCTCGGCCACACCGATACGTTTGCGCTGCTCTTGGCCGCGCTGATCCTGTTCGGCGTGGGCCGCGGATTCTACGACTGCAACACCATGCCGGTGCTCTGCCAGGTGGCGCGCGACGACCTGCGTGCCACCGGCTACGGACTCTTCAACCTCGCCGGGTGCCTGGCCGGAGGCGTGGTGGCGGCGCTAGCCGGCGCGTTGAAGAGCGCGATCGGGTTGGCCGCCGCATTTCAGATTGCGGCGGGAATTCTGTGCCTGTCGAGTTTGCTGCTGTTGCGGATCCGGACCCGGTGAGATCGCGCCGGTGGGCGGTCCCGTTTTGCCTGCGCCAGAGCTTGCATTTTCACCCTTCTCCGCCGACTAAATTCTTGCTAGAATAAGACTTACCTCTCGATCAGGAGCGAACTTGGCAGATCAGGAATTACCACCGCAGGGTCCACCTGCGCCACCCCCCGGCGGGCAACCGAATTTGCCCGGAATGGGCGGCAGCGACGGCGGCAACAAGAACGTGATCCCCGTCAATATCGAAGACGAAATGCAGCGGTCTTACCTGGATTACGCCATGAGCGTGATCATCGGCCGCGCCCTTCCCGATATCCGCGACGGACTCAAGCCGGTACACCGGCGCATCCTCTTCGGCATGTCCGAAATGGGGCTAACCCCGAACCGGCCCACCACCAAGTCCGCCAAAATCACCGGCCAGGTGATGGGCAAGTACCACCCGCACGGCGATTCCGCAATTTACGATTCGTTGGTTCGCATGGCCCAGCCCTTCGCGATGCGTTATCCGCTGGTAGATGGCCAGGGAAATTTCGGTTCGGTGGATGGCGATCCGCCCGCCGCCATGCGGTACACCGAAGCCCGCCTCTCCAAAGTCGCCACCGCCCTGCTGGAGGACATCGACAAGGAAACTGTCGATTTCAAACCCAACTACGACGATAGCGAGCAGGAGCCCGAGGTCCTGCCCACGCGCGTTCCTAATCTGCTGGTCAACGGTTCGAGCGGCATCGCCGTCGGTATGGCGACGAATTTCCCGCCCCACAACCTCACCGAGATCATCAACGCCACCGTTCATCTGATCCAGCACCCCACCGCGGGGCTCGCCAAGATCATGGAGTTCGTACAGGGCCCGGATTTCCCCACCGGCGGCTTCATCCTGGGCCGCCAGGGCATCCTGAGCGCCTACATGACCGGACGCGGCCAGTTAAAGCTGCGCGCCCGCGCTTCGATTGAGAAGATGCCCAAGGACCGCGAACAGATCGTGGTCACCGAGATCCCCGACCAGGTCAACAAGTCGCGCCTCATCGAGGCCGCTTCCGCCCTCGTCAACGAAAAGAAGATCGAAGGCATCGGCGATATCCGCGATGAGAGCGACCGCGACGGCATGCGTATCGTCTTCGAACTCAAGCGCGGTGAACAGGCCGAAGTGGTCCTTAACAACCTGTACAAGCACACCCAGCTTCAGACCGGCTTCGGCATCATCATGCTGTCCATCGTCAATGGGCAGCCCCGCGAACTCGGCCTCGTCGATTGTATCAAGTTCTTCGTCGACCACCGCATCGAGGTGGTCCGCCGGCGCACCGAGTACGAACTGCGCAAGGCGCGCGCGCGCGAGCATATCTTGCTTGGCTTCCAGAAGGCGTTGGACCACCTGGACGAAGTCATCCGCATCATCCGCGCCGCCAAGATGCCGCGCGAAGCCCGCGAGGGCTTAATCGCCGCCTTCCAGTTCAGCGACAAGCAGGCTCAGGCCATTATCGAACTCCAATTGCAGCGCCTCACCGGCATGGAGCAGCAGAAGATCCTGGACGAATTGGCCGATATCCAACGCCGCATCGCCGAGTACCTCGAACTGTTGGGCTCCGACAGCATACTGCGCGCCCTCATCGTCAAGGAACTCAGAGACGTCCAGAAGAGCTTCGGCGACGCGCGCCGCAC
>JAPKZC010000905.1 GCA_026394025.1 Candidatus Solibacter sp. | reverse complement strand
GTGCGCCAGGGCCAACTCGGGGGGCAGGTGGCAATGAAGTATCTGGTGCCCGTGGCTCGGGTCGACGCCGATGATTGCGCGCGGATGGCCACCGCGTTCGTGGCGCATCATTGCGACACGCGGCAAGCCGGACAACTCTACACGGCGTGGCGGAAAGGTACGCGCATGGCTCGCGAGCGCATTCTCGCCGAGCCAGGACCATTTCTGAAAACGCAGCGGCAGCCCCCGGCCGTCAAGGCGGCGGCGATCGATCTGGAGATGGCGATGGCCATCCTGTGTCGCGCCGGCCGCCGGCTCGCCGCCGCTCTGCCGGAGATGACTGGTCTGCAACAGGAGCAGACACAAGGGCAGATCGAAAACGCGCGGCGGGAACTGGCGCGGATGATGGAACGAATCGGAAAGGAGCAGGGACCGACAGATGCTGAGCCAGGCCCAACGAACCGCGATTCTGGAACTGAGCGCGAAAGGAGTGAGCAAGCGCGAGATTGCGCAGGTGCTGCAGTTGTCGCGGCCGACGGTGCGCACAGTGCTGCGAGCCAACTCTACCGAAGTGCCGGAAATCCGCCGGGCGGAGAAAGCCGAACCGAACCGCGCACAGATCCTCGAGCTTTTGGTGTCGTGCAAGGGAAATCTCTACGGTACTTTCTTGGTGTATGTTTCTGCGTGTGTGTTTCCGACCGCGAGAGGTCCAATCACTGTCCAGGTGCACAGCGGACCGTTTCCGCGCATGCCTCCCGCGAGAGAAGCGCTGGACTCCACAGATCGCGTACATCCTCGGCCTATCGTTGCTGAAGTACCTCGCAGAGCGGGGAAGCCTGGCTTCCACGCCGCCAACCGGATCGGAACGTCTGATTCACGCAAACAGCGAACACCTCGAACGCGTGCGCGGATTCGCCGCTTCAACGATCGGGCGACACGTCGTCCTCGCCGGCGACTTTCTGCGCCTCCTACGGTATGACGACAACGTCCAGCGCCTCCCGTCGGCGACCTCGAAGCCTGTGTGGTCCAAGCGAGCACGCGGGTAGGACGAATTACCATGCAGGAAATGTGGTCCTTTCTGAGATCTCTCGCCGCTTCGCGGGCCACGGCTGCAAAGAACCGAGACCGGCAATGGTACTGAAGGTACCGTTTTGGATACGGCGTTCAATGATCTCTTGAGAGCGATTTTGTGGTCGCAGTACCTTACGGGTGATGGGTAACTTTCGAAATCGGAGATCAGGTGCCACCCGCCTCCGCCGCGAGATGGAGACCAAGGAGTTTCGAGTCGCTTGCGGCGAGTTTGTCGGCCTCAGCGATATGGATCTGAGGGAGTGGGAAGAACCAGGAAAGGCTCTGGTTCCTGACGGCCTCCCCTGGGCCGCAAACATGTTTGCCGTGCGCGCCCGCGGCGGTTCCATGGAACCTAAGATCCGGAATCGAATGTGGTGCCTATTTCATCCGGATGTGGTCGGCACGCGGCAGCATCGCTTCGTTTTAGTGGAGGATCGCCGTAGAAATGGCATGGACAGGTACACCTTGAAAAAGTACTTCAGCCGCAAAACTGATCTCCCGGATGGGGCCTGGGAGCACGAGGAAATCTGGCTAATTCCGTTGAATCCCGCATACTCGCCCATCCGTCTGGAAAACGATGGCGTCTATCGCATATGTGGCTGGTTTGTCGGCGCAGTCTCACGAATCCGGCGTGTCCAACAGTTTCGGTATCGATATGTTCCAGTCGAGTAGGCGGGGACGCGCGACAATCCAACCCAATCCACACCGCGGTCGCCGGTTTTGGGAGCGATCGCGCTCGACGCCGGCGGTACGGGAGGAATAAGAGGCGCGAGAGCGGGAAGACGGTTGCTGGTTCTGGCCGTATCGCCGGCCGGGCCGGACGTATCGGCTTTCCCGTCGGCGGGTGGAGTTCCGTCGGCAGCTTGCGTGGAAGGACCCAGTCCGGTCCACAGCAAGCTTAGAACGATGGCGAGAGGTCGAAGGGCCGTCATGGTAACTGCCCTGACGATGCGAGCTTTTCGCTGAGGCTGTAATTTGTTAGATCATCCCGACTCGGCAACCGCCGTCGTTGCTTCCGGCGAGGATCTCTCGACCACCCTTTTCAAAACGAGGGTCAGTGGAATCGCCACCACGGTGCCGGCGGGACCGAGGAGCGCACCCCAAACGATCAGGGACAGCATCATTTCGAGGAACGAGACGTTCACACTCTTCTTCATTAAGTAGGGGTTGAGCACATTAGCCGACACCAGGTTGGTGAGCACCATGCCGACCGCCACCACAGCGCCTTTTGCCAACCCATCGTGAGCAGCGCCAGCAAGGCGGGCGCTACCAGGGCCAGGATGGCTCCCACGTTGGGAATGAATTGCAGGAAGAAGTACAGGACACACCAGACTAACGGAAAATCCACCCCAAGAACGGCGAGGAGCACCAGGTTCGCCAGCGCTGTCAAGGCTCCGCTCTTCGCCGCGACGGCGATGTATTGCTGCACGTCCCGGCCATAGTAGGTCAGCGCGGCAACCAACGGGCCCTGCCTGGCTTTCTCCGCTGACATCTCGATGACGAAGAGCACCGACAGCAGGGAAATCAGCAATATGTCCGAGACCGTGTTGAGCACCCCTGGGAGGGCTGCGCGCGCGAACTCCATAAGCCGGTCGGAGCTGAGCATTCTTTCGATGGAGAGGCGTGGGGACTCGAGTCCATGGGCAACAAAGAAGGGCTCGATGCGCTGGTAGACTCTCTGCAAGTGCTCCTGATAGACCGGCAGTTTGTCCTTCATCCGGTAGGCGGCATCCACCAGGAAGGCGGAAGTGACCAGGTAAAACAAACCCACCAGCGTCACGGCTAACATGATCGCCGAGCCCTTCTTGAGCCCGAAACGGCGCATCAGCCATTTCGGCAAGGGAAGCACACGGTAAGCCAAAAGGAGGGCAAGCAGCAGCAGGGAGGCGAGGTGGGATGCCTGGACGACTCCCCACGATACGACTACGATAAATGTGGCCGCTTGCAGGAAACGCACCATCGGTGATTGCAGGGGTTCGGCCATTTTCATTTGGGTGCCGGCACTTCACGGCTTTCAGACGGTTGCCCCGAAACGCGCTCCGCCTACTTAAGCTTGATCGGCTTGAACGGGAACACAGCCGTCAGGATCAAGGCGTTCCCCTGCGTCGTCGTCCGCGAGGCGACTTCGAACTCGTACCGTACCGTGAAGAAGCCGTACAGTTTGCTTTTGGTGGCGAGCGGAATCGTCAGCTCCGGCCCGATCGCCGCGGTGCTGTTCTTCCCTTTCACGAGCAGGGTTGGCAGCGCCGCCAACCTGTCGTCGCTGAGCTTCCACTGAGTGTAATAAGCTACCCCTGCGTTGGCGGCGCCCTTGAGGAACTTACGTCCCAATCCGCCTTCCAGCGTGAGCAGATTGCCGACGTGCTGTTTGGTGTCCCGTTTGTCGGTATGGAACTCGAAGGACGCCAGCGCCGAGGCATTCCAGGTCTTCGTCTTGTTCAGGTGGACCGTGGTGCCGATGGAGGGCTCGAATCCCCACATACCGAGGCCCACATTGTTGTCGTTGGCGTTGTCCGCGGTGTACCGCCCTGTCGGCAGGAAGATGCCGAATCCCGTTGTCACATCGGCTTGCTCGAGGTGCCAGCCCAGGTTGACCGGCTGGATGTAAATATCGCCAAAGCCAACGCCGGAATTCGCATTGAGCCGGGGAGATTCAATGGTGGTTTTCAGGATGGCGGCCGGAATCACCGTGAAGCCGTAGTTCGCGCCCAGGAACTTTTGCTTGGTGACGACACTGATCAACCCGAGACCGGCAGGGACAGTTAGACTTCCAGCGGTATTGACCTGAGTCCCTGACTGGTTATTGATCCGGCTGGTGTTATACAAATAGAAAAGTGTGCCCCAGTATGCGCCCGGAGGCGCCTGAGAACCCGAATCGAGGCCCGCGTCTCCCTTCAGGTGAAGTCCATTCAACTGGGCGTGAGCCGTACCGGCTGCCGCCAGCATGGCGACCACAACGAAGCACAAGACGATGCAACCTCTCACTTTTTCCTTGATCGCGCCAGCCGGGATCGCGGATCCAGGCGCGAGTGTCTTTAGTCTCACAGAACCTCCATCTAATCGAACAATCGGGCCGGTATCAATTCGGCCCGCTGTCAGGATGCAGCAACCGGTTCGGGCGTCTTTTTTTGTTTCCGCCCAGGTGCGTGGCAGCCGATCCCCGGTGGCTTCGCCATTAGCGCCCTTTCTGCCAGATCACGTTGTACGAGATCCCAATCGACCGGATGTCGCCGCCAATCCGCGTGACCGCACCATCGAAGAAAGTGACCTTGATCGCCTGGCGGCGGTTGAGCGCATACCCGACGGTGCCGCCCCATCTTTGATTCCCTATGTAGTCGCTACGATCCTGCCCGTTGACCTGGCTTCGCGCCCCGGTATAGAAGGTCCCATCGAGGGCGACCCAGATTCGATGGGGCAGCACCCGTAGCACGTGGAGCTGCAG
>JAPKZC010000995.1:5625-12275 GCA_026394025.1 Candidatus Solibacter sp. | reverse complement strand
AACTCGAATGGAGCGAGGTGTACACGCCCAGCCGCCGCCGGCCCTACATCACAGTCTCCCGCACGTGGGCCCGCGCCGGCGTAAACAGCTCTCCGGACTTCCTCTGGGACAGTTTCTTCAACGCCGTATTGGTATGCCAGGAGGACGAGCGGAAAGCTTACGACATGATTCGCGCCATCACCTCGTGGCAGAACGACCAGGGGATGTTCGCCCAGTACGGCGCATGGGAGCCCGCACCGCAGCCCTCCATTTTTCCGGTGGCCTGGGGACACACCCAGTATCCCGTCGGCGCGCTGGCCCTGGCCAAGGTCTACCAGCGCCGGCCCAACCGCGCCCTGCTGGCCGAGATCTACCCCCGTTTGCTCAAGAATCACCGCTGGTGGTTTGCCGACCGCGGCGACGGCCAACCCTGGCGCGACGGCAACCGCAACGGTCTGCTGGAACTCGGCTCCAACTATCCGGAAGAGATCCCTTATGCCAGCCGCCAGCAGGTAGCCTACTACGAATCGTACGACGACAGCCCGCAGTGGTGGAGGGTGGCCAAGTACAACGAGCGAACGGGAACTCTGGAGCAGGACACGGTGGAGCGCAACTGCCTCTTTGCCATGGATTGCTGGATCCTGTCCTGGCTGGCCCGTCAGCTCGGACGACTTCAGGAAGCCGCCGCGCTCGAAGCCGAACACCTGCGCATGGCAGCCACCATCAACCGGCTGCTTTGGAACCCGCGGCGGCAGTGTTATTTCAACCGCCACTGGGATAACCACGATGGCGATCGGTTCTTTCCGCACGTCTCCCCCGACATCTTCATGTCGCTGCTCGGCAAAGTGGCCACCCCCGAACAGGCCGAAGCGCTCCGCAAAATGTTCCACGATCCCGCCAAGTTCGCCGGCCAGTGGATCCTGCCGACGATCAGCCGGGACGATCCGGAGTACCCGAAGCAGCACTATTGGAAGGGGAAAGTCTGGGCGCCGGTGAACTGGCTGGTCTACCAGGGATTCAAGATCTACGATTGGGACCGGGAAGCCGGACTGCTCGCCGAATCGAGCACCCGCATGTTCCTCAAACCCTGGCGCGAGCGCGCCGAGTGCCACGAGAACTTCTTGTCCACCACTGGTGAGGGCTCGAGCGACCCGCACTACACCTGGGGCGCCTTGATGGCGCTCATCGGCGTGGAGGAGTACATAGACGCCAACCCCTGGCACGGATTGCGTTTCGGCAATCTCCACCCCTCCCAACCCGGATCGCTGGAACGTTACTTCGTTGCGGGCTCGCTTTACGACGTGGCGCTGGCGCCGGATTCGATGGAAGTGCGGCGCGACGGCAAGCTGCTGTTTGCGGCCGACGCCCCACTGGAGATTCGCCGCGTGCGCTTCCAGGATGGCCGCGTGCACGCCGAGGTGCGCGCCGCCAAGGCGGCTACGTTGCGAGTGGGCGGAGCCTCACCGCGCGCGGTGCCCCCTGGCGTGACACAGATCTAATGTGCGCCCCAAGGCGGGCGTATCGAGAAGAGGAGACGAGAATGGACGAACGTGGTTTTACGAGGCGTGGATTCACCGCTGTGTGGATCAGCGCCGGGGCCATCCGTCTGGAAGCGCAGGACGCCCCAGCCGTCTATCCCGGAGCGGATGAGAAGACGCCCTCGCGCGCCCAGTACTTCTCCTGGATCAACAATGCGTGGGAAGGATCGACGGAACCGCAGACCCTGGCCGGCCTCGATTTCTTCCGCTGGCTGCGCGACGATTACGGCATGCAACTGGATATTTACGCGCTCGATGCGGGCAATATAGACAGCCAGGGAGTTTACGGCAGCATGGACTCCCCCCATTTCCGCGAGAAGTTTCCGAACGGGTTCAGCCCCATCGCCCGGGCAGCGTCGCATTTTGGGTGCAGCATGGGCATCTGGCTCGGTCCGGACGGCTTCGGCGACACGCCGGAGCAGGAACGCGCCCGCACCGAGATGTTTGTCAGCCTGTGCCGCGATCTGCGCTTCGTCCTGTTCAAAATCGACTCCGCCTGCTCGCAGCTCCGGCCCTCCAAACAGGACGCTTTCGCCCGCATGATGACCCAGTGCCGGAAGTACGTCCCCGAGCTCATCCTGCTGAACCATCGCCTCAACCTCGGCAAGGCCCTGCCGCACGCAACCACATTTTTGTGGGAGGGCTTGGAGACTTATATCGATGTCCACATTTCGAACACCGGGACGGCCCCGCACAACCGCGCGCGCGCTTTCCCGCGGCCTCGTGCCCGGGCTGAAGCGGCTCACCGAGGACCATGGCGTGTGCCTGTCATCCTGCCTGGATTTCTGGGAGGACGACCTCATCCTGCAGGCCTTCAACCGATGCCTGATCCTCGCGCCCGAGATCTACGGCAATCCCTGGCTGCTGCGCGATGACGAGTTCTCAAAGCTGGCGCGAATCTATAACCTGCACCGCCGCTATCGCGACATTCTGGTAAACGGAATGGAGATCCCGCCGGCGCGCTATGGCCCCTTCGCCGTGTCGCGGGGAGACGCCCGTACTCGTTTTCTGACGCTGCGCAATCTTACCTGGACTCCCGTGAAGTACAGGGTGGTTCTCGATGCCTCGATCGGACTCGCCGCAGGGGGCACCGTCGAACTCCGGCGCCTGCATCCTTCCGAGGCGGTTCTCGGCAAGCATCCGTATGGGTCCGAGGTGGAGATTGAGGTGCTGCCCTTCCGGGCCTGCCTGTTGATGGCCTCATCCGCCGGGGTCGCGGAGATCGCCCTCACGGGATGCGACTTCGAGGTAGTGCGGGACACGGGCGGCAAGCCGGCAGTGGTAAAGCCGCTCGGCATGCCGGGCACGACCGCTTCCGTTTCCCTGGCCGCGGGCGAGAGGAAGTTCCGCTCGGCCACAATCGACGGCCGGCCCGCCGGCGCCCTGCTGAATGGGGGCGCGACGAAGATCGAGTTCCCCGGCGCCGCTCTGCGCCAGCCATGGCATCGGAAGCTCGGCGACATGGCGCGCTGCCCTGCGCCGCCGGACGCCGAAGCTCTCTATGAGGCCACCTGCTTCGCCGCCGACAACAATGCACTGGAGGTTCGGTCGCTCCTTCGCTCCGGCCCGACCCGCATCCCCGAGGTCGAGCGCGTGCGCAGGCTGTTCTTCGACGGTCCGGACTTCGTGAACAAGGGAATTTGGGACAGGAACCTGTTTGATGGCCGCGAAGACACGGTCTTCCGGGCGCGTAAGGCAGGCGGCCTGCTGCGCATCGATTTCTCCGAGCCCGTCGCACTGGATCGGTTGACGGTCCGGACCCGCGTCGAAGGGCGGCAAGCGCCCGTCGCTGTCACGCGGGTCGAGGGATCTGCCGATCTGGGGGCGTGGACTCCGCTCGAGTTTCGTCTGGATAACGGCGCGATCGCGATTGACCTGGCCGGCAAGGGCAAACTCCGCTACCTGCGGATCGATCCCGCTCCACGCACCACGGTATCGGTGGAGGCCGCCGCGCCCGGCGGCCCGCCCGATCGCTCGAAATGGCGCGCGTCCAATATGTTCGCGAGATATGCGCCCGCGGCCGCGGCGTGGTCGCTCTCGCTGCGGATTCCGGAGGCGCCCAGGGGTAGCTATCTCGCGATCCCCATCGGCGGCGTGCATGGCAAGGAGGGGGCATACGCCGCCGTGCGGGTGGACGGCCGGCCCGCCGGTTGTCCCAGCCGCGCAGTCTCGTTCGCGAGCAACGTGTGGGAGTACCAGAATTTCGAAGCCGACAGGGGCTACACTTATTTCGTCCCTGTGACCCCGGATATGGTGGATAAGCGGCTAGAGGGCGTAGTCCTCTCCAGCACCGGCGCGGAACTCATGCCCGAAGTTTGGATTACGGCCTATCCCATCCCGTTCGAGACGAAGGAACTGGTGTTGTCGTAAGGTTTCGGCGCGTCCGATGGATTCGCCAGCGCCGGGAGCAATCTGCCGCGCCCTGGACCCCGATGTTCGCTCAAATCGGCCCACTGACCGGGACGGTGCGAAAGCTTGGCAGCCGGCAGCCGGCAAGGTTCTCCTCGAGGTTGGGATGCCACTTGGCGGAGGACTGGCGGCGCCCGCGCCACCTGCAAATCGGAGGGCGCCTGTCGTTCTGAAGGACACCCGGCCAGGTGAGTTCCGTGCCGGCGAGATTCGCCGCGGAACTGAGCGCATATCCGCCTCGCCAGGTGCCAGGTTCGCGGCCGCGTATGCGTTTGGAAGGTTGGATTCGATGTGCTCCATCTGTTCCGTGCGCAGGGCGTCCGCGTACTTGTCGCGAGGCACAGCGCTGGTGCGACGCTGAAAATGCGAGTTTCTTGAGAAACTTCGGTCCGATTCTCATAGAATCGGGCACGCCCGGGCACGTATCCTGGTGTCAGCGGTGACTGCGCGCTCAGCGACAGACGGCAAGGAGATTTCATGAAACTCGCGACCTCGATCCTGACGGCGGCACTTCTGCTGGCCGGTACCGCGCCGTCCCCAGCGCAGACGCGCCGGGCGCTGCCCCATCTCAAGGTGAGCGACAGCAAGCGATTTCTGGTACAGGAGGACGGCAAGCCGTTCTTCTACCTCGGGGACACGGCATGGGAATTGTTCCATCGCCTGACTCGCGAAGAGGCGGCCGCGTACCTGAAACTGCGGGCGCAGCAGAAGTACACCGTCATCCAGGCGGTCGCCCTGGCGGAACTCGACGGACTCACCGACCCCAACGCGCACGGGTCCCTGCCGCTGGTGGACCTCGACCCGGCAAAGCCCGCGGTCACCCCCGGAGCCGACCCTAAGAATCCCAAGCAGTATGATTACTGGGACCACGTCGAGTATATTGTGGACGAGGCCAACCGGCAGGGCTTGTACATCGGCCTGCTGCCCTCCTGGGGCGCCTGGTTGGACGATGGCCGGCCCGGCAAGAACAAGGTGCTCAACGCCGCCAACGCGCAGGCTTACGGTGAGTTCGTCGGCAAGCGTTTCGGCAAGAAGGGCATCATTTGGATTCTGGGCGGCGACCGGAACGCCGACCAGACCGCGGCCATCTGGCGCGCCATGGCGCGCGGCATCGCCATCGGTGTCAACGGGAAAGAGGACTACCAGGGACTGGTGATGGGCTTCCACCCCAACGGCGGCACCACATCCTCGCGCTGGTTCCACGAGGACAGGTGGCTTTCCGTAAACATGCAGCAGACCGGCCATGGCCTGGCGGAAACGACCAAGAGTTGGGAGAAGATCGCCGCCGACTACAACAAGACGCCGGTGAAGCCGGTGATGGACGCCGAACCGTTGTATGAAGACCATCCGCTGGCCTTCCGGGCGATAGATAACGGCTACTCTTTCGACGCCCATGTGCGGCAGCGAGCCTACTGGGACACGTTCTCCGGCGCCTTCGGGCATACCTACGGAGACCACTCCGTCTGGCAGATGTACGCGGCCAAACGCAAGCCGATCAATGGGCCGCTGCTCTACTGGAACGAAGCGATCCACCGTCCGGGATTATAGAGCTGGAAGAGCGTGTGGGCCTGTTCGGGCGAGGTCAGCCGCGGGTTGTCGTAGATGGTGCCCTGGTGAACATCCAGAGGAAATACTCGTCGCCGTCGCCGGTGTTGACCACGTCGCCGCCACGCCAGCCGAGCGTGCACTCGCCGACATTGTCCATGCCGATGGAGTGCATGCTGCGGAACATGCGCCACCAGTAGGGTTGGCAGGCCACGGCGCCGGGGCTCTTGCCAGCCAGCATGGGAGCGTAGTCCACGCCCTGCATGCCGCCGAAGCCGCCATCCATGAGCATCCAGTCGTAGCCAAGCTTACGGCTCATGGCAATGGCGGGCCAGACCACCTGGTCCCACCAGCCGCCGGCCATACTCATCTCCACCCAGTTGTAGGGCGTCTGGGCAGGCCAGGCTCCGTCGCGCTGGCGGCGGATCCACCCCGGGTTATTGCGCACAATGGGAACGCCGCGCTCGCTCAGCAGCTTCACCAGGTCCGGGTATTTGCCGCCATTGTAAAACCAGTCGTATTTCGCATCCGGCATCTTGTCGCTGAGCACGCAGACGATACTGGTCTTCACCACCTCGGGACGAAACCAGAAGCCGGCGCGGATGCCGGCGGCGCGGAGTTTGTCCGCCGCCGCCTTGATCTGCGGATTGAGGCCATACAGTTCATCCTGGCGGTACTCGGGATCCACCGCGTAGAACGCCACGTTCCAGATGGTCTCAAAGAAGCCCACGTCGTTGACGCCCGAGCCCTTCTTCTGCTCGACGATCCGGTCCACCATCGGGCCGAGCGGGTTGCCCTCCGGATCGGGTTTGATGTGGAATTGCTCCATGACGGTGCCGGCCACGGTGTTCTGCACGCCCATGCGGCGGGACACATCGCCGTAGATTTCGAAGCGCGCATTCACATATCGCTGCGGCAGGAGTTGCGCCGTGTCGGAGGTATATAAGTATTCCACCGTATCCACTCCGGTCCGTTTGCCGCCTATGGCCAGGTCCCAGGCGAGGTTCGGCCAGACGCCATCGGCGCCTTCCTCGATATAACTGGCGGAGTTGTTGGCGCAGTAATAGTACAGACTACGCGCGGCGATGGTGAGGCTGCCCTGGCCCCAGTCGTAGAAGATCATGGGACTGCTCTGTAGCGAGTCCTGGCTGGCGTGGTAGCCGCCGCCTTGCCGGGGGG
>JAPKZC010000995.1:0-5603 GCA_026394025.1 Candidatus Solibacter sp. | reverse complement strand
GGCTTGGGGCTCTGGAACGAAACGCGCTGGTCTCGGTCGCCGGAGAAATCCACCACCTCGTGCCCGGGCTTGCGAAATCCGCTACTGTAGCTGACCACGCCCTGGCGCGAGCCTCCGGGGCCGAAGCCGTTGTTGAGCATCACCTGGTAGCCGTGCTTCATCGCGCTGGGCATTTCGACCTCGACCAATCGCGCCAAGCCATGGTATCTGGCGCCGTGCCGGTCGCGCTCGATAGGCCACCAGGTTTCCCAGACCCGAACGTAAGTCCAGGCGGTATAGCCGAAGACCGTCATGGGAATCCAATACTCGACGGTTGCGCGGTCGCCATCGACCACGGGGGCCTGCCAGCGTATTCCGGTATCGCCCGGGACGCGGTCGAATGGCACGGTCAGAGGATCGGTGATGTGCGGATGGGGCGTGCCGTATTGGACATCCTTGTAGACACCTCCCGGGAGCGAACCGTCCTTCAGCCCTTCCGGGGGGATGATTCTGGCCAGGCCGCGCGGGTCGAACTGGCCGATGTCCAGACCGTTGCCGAAGGGCTTGGAGTAGAGCAGGTGCTCGCCGTCGCGGGTCTTCCAGTCGATGGGCCGCGAGTTGTCATAGGCCAGTTCCTGCCCGTCGGGAAAGACGATCCGTATGGCGGGCCGCCGCGGGTTGCCGGAGGCGGTCGCCTTGGCTTCGCCGGTGGGATGGGGCGTGACCGACAAGCTATTGCTTCGCGGAGTGGATCCGCCCGCGCGGAGGACGCCCGTCACGGCGAAAGTGTATGCCACGCCGTTCTTGAGATTGCGCGCTACAAAGCCCGGCTCCCGCAAAGCGGCGGGCGTCAGGTCCGCCCGAACGGGCGCGAGTTGGAGCACCTTCCACCCGATGACCCGCTCATCTTCGAGCTGGAGATTCCAGCGCAGGTAGACGCGCCCGTCGCCAGGGTCGGCGGTCAGCGCGGCCGGCCCCAGGATGGGCAGCGACGGGTATTTCGGCGCTTCGGCCGCCAGCACAGCGAGTGGAATTACGGACAACAGGACGGCAAGGGTTCGCATGGGTTCGGTGGTGGGATGGGGCGGGCCGGGCCCGCCCCAAGGGGCCGGATCAGAATAACAGTTTCAGCCCGAGTTGCATGGTGCGCTGGGGCCCGATGTTCTGGGTCATGTCGCTCCATTGGGTTCGGATGTTCTGCACCTGGGTCCATGGCGGGTTCACGTAGTTGGTGTAGTTCAGACCGGTGAACACCGTCCCGCTGTTGACGTTGGGAATGAAGTTCACATGGTTGAACACGCTGTAGGCTTCCACGCGGAATTGCAGCCGGACCTTCTCATTGAGGCGAAAATCCTTCAGCAGCGCGGCATTGGTGCTGACGGTCCAGGGCGCCCGGCACGCCGACAAAGTCCGCGGCACGTTGCCCAGGGTGAAACGCGACGGCGGAGCGAACATCAGCGTCGGCTGCAAATAGTCCGCGTACTGATGCGAGGGGATGTTGGCCCACTGGCGCCAGCCGGGGTTTGGGATGCAACTGGTGACGCCGGGAGCCCAGTTAGGCCGCACCGCGCCGACGTCGTCCGGGAAGCCGGCGCTGGTTCCGAGTGCTGCCTGCAACGGCAAACCGCTCTGTTCGGAGCCGGTGCCGGACAGCTTCCAGCCGCCGACGATCTGATTCAGCCATCCGGGCACCCCATTGAGCAGGGCCTTGCCTTTCCCAAACGGCAGATCGGCGTTAAACGAGAAGCGAATGACGTGGGTCTTGTCCCAGATGGAAGCGGACTTTTCGAGTTTGCGATTGCCCCCGTAGAGCTGCGGCTGCGGGGACGTGTAGTTGCCCAGACCATCGTTACAGAACTGGCCGGCGCACGAAGAAGTATCGATGCTCTTGCTGAGCGTGTAGTTGATGTTAAATTGGACGCCCTGCGCGAAGCGCCTGACGAACTGCGCCTGCAAGGAGTTATAGCTGCTGTTGTAGCCCTGGTTCAGCGGGTCCTGGAAGGCGCCCAGCATGGGATTGGGCCGCATCAAAGCCGAGCGCGTGACGGTGATGATATTGCCGCTGGCATCCTTGAGCCCCAAGGGATTCGGGAACCTGTCGCTCATGTTCAGACCGGCCGTGAAGGCGGTGGCATAGGTCGCCTGATCGATGGTGTTGTAGCGTTTGGAAGCACCGAACAGTTTGCTCCCCTTGGATCCCACATAGAGTATCTCTACGCCGTAGTTCTTGCCGAACTCCATACCGAAGCCGAAGTTCCATTGCTGCATGTACGGGATGCTGACGTTGGGATTCAGGAACGAGACCGAGTTGATGCTGCTCAAATCGGCGAATTTGCCGCTGCTGGGCCATGCGCATTGCAGGCAGGTCTTGGGCAGCACCAGCGGAGCCCAGTCGATCTGCACCTGTCCGCCGTTGGCGGCGCCGGTGGTGGCCAGCGAACTCGATTGCGGGCTCAGGTCCGGATAGGGCGACCGGAACTGGCCGCTGGTGGGCGTGTGAGAGATGCCGTAGCCGCCGCGCATCACCTTGAGCCACTTCATACCCTGCAGGCGGTAGGCAAACCCGACGCGGGGTTCGATGTTGTTGTAGCGGGCCGGGAACAGGGTGCTGGGCGCGCCGCCCAGACCTGCCAGTTGGACATACCCTTGCACCGCCTGCCCTTGTGAGTTGACGGCGGGGCCATCCACGTAGGTGCCCTGATTGTGATGCTTCTCCGAGCGCGGCACCTCCACCTGATAGCGCAAACCGAGGTTCACGGTCAGCCGCGGGGTTAGTTTGATATCGTCCTGCACGAAGGCCGCGAAGTACTTCCAGCGGTACTGATAGGGAATGGCGGTCGGGGCAATGCTGATGCCGGTCGGAAAGCCCAGCAGCAGCGATGCGGCGCCGCGTCCGGTAGTCGACCCTGTGGGAAGGCCCAGGTAGACCGAGGTATCCGCGGTGCCGATATTGGTGTAGCTGGAGGCGAACGACCAGTTGCCTTGCATGTTGGCCAGGTTGACCACATTCTGCTGCGGAAGCTGGATCTCGACACCCAGTTTGATGGTGTGCCGCCCGTGCACCCAGTTGAAGATATCGTTGACCTGGTAAATGTTGTCGATATTGATGTTGGCGGCCGATTCCACTCCGCTGGCGGCGCTGGTGAAGTTGAACTTGGGCATGCCAAGGCTCAGGAAAGACGGCAGGCCAAAGCTCGCGTACCAGTTCTTGGAGTTCTGAATCTCGTTGGGCTGGCGCGTGTTCTTGGAGCGGTTGTACCCCAAGCGGAATTCGTTCACCTTGTTGCCGAACGAATGTGTATCGGTGAAGGCGATGCCGCTGCCGATGCTGATATCCCAGGAATTCATGTCCACCAGGCTGTCTTTGCCGCCAAAGTAGAACCGTTTGCCATACGTCGGCGTAATGGAGAACCGGAAGGACATGCGGTTGGCGCTGCTGACGGATTCGTCCACCTTGAACATCCAGCGGTTATCGACGTTGTTCACCGACATTGGCGCTCCGTAGTTGGT
Organism: Candidatus Solibacter sp.; assembly: GCA_026394025.1. Lineage (GTDB taxonomy): Bacteria > Acidobacteriota > Terriglobia > Bryobacterales > Bryobacteraceae > Solibacter. The sequence continues at coordinate 2,114 of JAPKZC010000995.1, read as the reverse complement.
GGTGGCCGTCGGATCGGGATTGACGTAGTTCGGTGCCGGGTACAGGTCGATCAGCTTCTTGCCGATGGGAGAAATCAGCGACGCCGGAAGCTTACTGCCGGGGAACTGCGGAAAAGGCACACCGGCGGGCATGACCAATTGCTTGTTGGTCAGCCCGGTTCCCGCGGTGTTGTACTCCCACTGGTTGAAGATGGTGATGGGGATGCCGGTGGAGCGCGTGTAGACCATTCCGCTGAAGTCCCCGTTGCGCTCCTGCGCGGTGGGTGTGTTTTCGTACCAGGTGGTGTTGGTGGATTGCCGCAGCGGCTCGTAGTCGAAGAAGAAGAAGGTCCGGTTCTTGCCGTTGAACACCTTGGGAATCCACACCGGGCCGCCGACGTTGCCGCCGCCGCGCCACAGGCGTTGGACGCCCTTCTTGCGCCACGTGCTGGTGTAGGGTGAGGCGTTCAGTGCGTCGTTCTGGATGGAGGACATGAGCACGCCGTGCAGGCTATTGGTGCCACTCTTGGTGGTCATGTTGATCACGCCCGCTCCCACGCGGCCGTACTCCGCGCTGAAGGAATTCTGCTGGATCTGGACTTCCTGAATGGCATCGGCGCTGAAAGACTGGGAGATGCGGCCGAAGTACATGCTGGTGTTGTCCACGCCATCGGCCTTGTACTGGGTGTCTCCCATGCGGCCTCCGCCCACCGAGAGCGACGTGCCCGGCATGGTATAGCCCATGGTGGGCGCGCTCTGCTCGGTGCCCACTTCGCCCACTACGCCCGGAATCATCTCGATGGCGCGCAGCACGCTCGAATTCGGGATCGGCAGTTCCTCAATCTGCCGCGGATTGATGTTGTACTGCACCGCCGCGTTGGACTCCTGAATCAGGCCGGCCTCCGCGGTGACCGTCACCTGAGTCTTGGTGTCGCCCACGCTGAGCGTGATATCCAGCGTCACCGTGCGGGATGTCTCCACCGCCACCTGCTGCGTGGCCGACGAAAACCCTGCCGCCGCCGCGACCACGTTGTACGTACCGGGCACTACCGACGAAAGGGTGTAGTTGCCTGCGGCGGTCGATGCCGCACTCTGGCTGACATTGGTCGCGATGTTGGTCGCCGAGACCTTCACCCCTGGAATCACCGCCTTCTGCTGGTCGAAAACGGTTCCGGTGATGGATCCCGTGTTGGTTTGAGCCAGGATTGGCAACACGGAAAGAAGCAGGCAAGCTGAGACTCGACGCATAAACTCTCCTTGCGATGCCACTAGCGCCGGAAGCCTCCGGAAACTCCGTCCGGCCCCGAAAGACGCCAGAACAGACCAACGATATCACCGGCTGCCGCCGCCGGCCTATAAAGATCGGACTAAAGATTCTGAGAAAAGCACCTTTACGGCCGAATCTCAAATGTGCGGAACTCGTAGGGCTTCAGCTTGAGGGAAGCCTTACCGCCGGCCACCGGGAGGCGGGTAGAGTCCACCCGGTCTAACATGACGGCCCCGCGGACGGGCAGTGTGATCTCCGCCTCCACATCCTGCGCCGTATCGTTGCCGAGAGTGAGGATGGGATTGCCGCCTTCGTACAACTGTGCGATGCAGTTCCGGCACCCCACATCCAGCGGCGACATCTGGTTGTCGGTGATCTCCGGAAAGGCATCGTAATAGCGGCGGGTCCGCATGCTGAGCGGCGCCATCTTATCGAACGAAGGGGCGTGCGCGTAGATCCGGTAGCCATTGACCGAGTTCCACACGTGGAATTTCTGGAGTTTCTCGAAGCCCATCGGAGTGGTGGCGCCGCTGGCGCCCCAGCTTCCGAAGGTTCGCATGTCCGGATGCAGGAAGCGGGCCAATGGTGCAGTGAGAGTCTCCTGCGTCCAGGCGTGCGAATGAGAGATGAAGCCATCGGCGAACTCGCGGCCGATATCGCCGGCGCCTTCCACGAAGATGATGGTTTCGGGGTTGACCTTATCCACTTCCTCGCGGACGCGGCGCAACATCTGGCGGACGCCCCAGTTCCAGACATCCGGGTGCGGGTGCTTGTGCGCGGGGTTGAAGCAGCGGTGGTTGTAGGTGGCCAGGGTGGAATCGATGAAGAACCCATCGACGCCGGTGGTGCGCACGATCTCCGCCAGAGT
>JAPKZC010001011.1 GCA_026394025.1 Candidatus Solibacter sp. | reverse complement strand
GCCCGTACGGGTTCCTGCGGCAATTCGGCGGAGAGCAACTGGTGGGTGCCTCGCCGGGGATGTTCATAAGGGTGGAGGGGGCGCGCGTCGAGACGTGCCCCATCTCGGGCACGGCGCAGCGCACCGGAGATCCGCTGCGCGATGCCGACAACATTCGCGAACTCCTGGTCAGCACCAAGGAAGAGAGCGAGCTGACCATGTGCACCGATGTGGACCGCAACGATAAGTCGCGGGTGGCGGAGCCGGGCACGGTGAAGGTGATCGGCCGGCGGCTGATCGAAAGCTACGCGGGCGTGTTCCACACGGTGGACCACGTCGAGGGGTATCTGAAGGAAGGGTTTGACGCGCTGGACGCGTTCCTCAGCCACATGTGGGCCGTGACCGTGATCGGCGCGCCCAAGAAGGCGGCGGCGCAGACCGTGGAAGCGCTGGAAAAGGACGCGCGCGGATGGTACGGCGGCGCGGTGGGGATGATCTCGCTGAACGGAGATATCAACACCGGCATACTGATCCGCACGACGTATCTGCACGACGGCATGGCGCGGTATCCGGTGGGCGCCACGCTGCTCTACGATTCGGTGCCGGCGATGGAAGAGCGCGAAACGCGGATGAAGGCCACGGGCTTCTTCCGCACGCTGGGCGCGGCGGAAATGACGGCGGCGGAGGTAGCAGGGCGGCAAGCCACTGGCGCGGGGGCGAAGCTCCTACTGGTGGATAACGACGATTGCTTCATCCACACGCTGGCCAACTATGCCCGGCAAACCGGCGCGGAAGTAGTGACGTACCGCGCGGGCTTCCCGGCTGAACTGATGGCACAGGTGGCGCCGGACCTGATTCTGATCTCGCCCGGTCCGGGCCGTCCCGCGGATTTCGGCGTGCCCGACGTGGTGAAGACCGCGGTGCGGCTGGGCGTGCCGGTGTTCGGCGTGTGCCTGGGATTGCAGGGCATTGTTGAAGCTTTCGGAGGCGAACTTGGCGTCCTGGATTACCCGATGCACGGCAAGCCCTCCACTGTGCGGAACCGCGGCGTCGGGGTGTTCGCCGGGCTGCCCGCGGAATTTCAGGTGGGCCGCTATCACTCGCTGTTCGCCCGCCGGGAGACATTTCCGGCGTGCCTGGAGATCACCGCGGAAACCGAAGATGGCGTCATCATGGGGGTGCGGCATCGCGAGCTGCCGATCGAGGCGGTGCAGTTTCATCCCGAATCGATTCTTACCGCCGAAGACGACCACGGGCTCAAACTGATGGAGAATGCGATGCGACTGGCCAAGGCCGGCAGGCACGCGCAGGTCCCGAACGTTGAACGCTGAACCCGCGGAAATCTTCACGTTGCGCCGTTGTGCGCTGCTGGGCGTGGTGCTGGTCTTGATCGCCGCGCTGCGCATCGTTTCCACCTACACCGTGCTGAGCCACACCGTGGACGAACCCATCCACTTGGGCGCCGGAATGGAATTCCTGGATCACGGCACCATGACGGGCGACGTCTCGCACCCGCCGATGGCGCGGGTGCTGGCCGCGACGGGTCCCTACCTCGCGGGCGAGCGCTGGACGCCCACCGGGAATTCGACCACCGAGGGGTTGGCGGTGCTGGGGCACGATGCGCACTACGACCGCATGCTCTCGTTGGCCCGCCTGGGAATTCTGCCGCTGTTTCTGTTGGCCTGCGCGATGGTGTTTCTGTGGGGCAATCGTACCGGCGGACCGCTGGCGGGGCTGATCGCGACGTTTCTGTTCACCACGATTCCGCCGGTGCTGGCGCACGCCGGACAGGTGACCACGGACATGGCGGCCACGGCGTTCACGGCAGCGGGGGCATACGCGGCGCTGCTTTGGGCGGAACGCCCGGACGGGCGGCGCACGGTGGCGCTGGGCGTCGCGGCAGGGCTGGGGATGCTCGCCAAGTACTCGCTGCTGGTGTTTCTGCCGGGCGTCTGGGTGGCGATGTACCTGTGCCACTGGCGTGGAATGCGCGCCGCGACTGGACAGTTACGGGTGCACTGGCGGCCGGCGGTGGTGGCGGCGGCAGTCGCGTGCCTGGTGATCTGGGCCGGGTTCCGTTTTTCGTTCGGGCCGCCGGGCTTTGCTCACGTGCGGCTACCGGCGCCGCGATTCTTCGACGGGCTCGCCGATGTCTGGAAACACAACGCGGATGGGCACGCCTCGTACATTCTTGGCCGGCGGCACCATTTCGGCGTGTGGTATTTCTTTCCGGTGACGCTTGCGGTGAAGACGCCGCTGGGGATGCTGCTGCTGGTTGGCTGGTCGATCTGGGCCGGGTGGCGGAAGCGGCTGAGAATGGCCGCGCCGCTGGCGTATTGCGCGGTCATCCTGGCTATCGCGATGAGCAGCCGCATCAATTTGGGTGTGCGGCACGTACTGCCGGTCTACGCGGGGCTCGCGGTTATCGCTGGCGTGGGCGTCACCATGCTGCTGCGGCATTCCGCGGGGCGATGGGCGCTGCAGTGCGCGACGGTGCTGTTCGCGCTGTTCGGCTGGCAGGTGATCTCGGGCGCGCTGGCGCATCCGGATTATCTTTCTTACACCAACGAGATCACGGGCGGGCGCGCGGAGCGATTCGTCTCCGAATCCGATCTGGATTGGGGGCAGGACATGCACCGTGTGGGCGACTTTTTGAAGAAGGTGGGCGCCACCGAGGTCGCGTTCACGCCCTACAACGTCACTTACCTGCAAGCCGGGCACGCGTTTCCAAAAGTGACCCTGAGCGACTGGTATCATGCATCGCCGGGGTGGAACGTGGTGAGCCTGGGCGGGTGGAAGGTGTACAATCATCCGGGATGGGTCGGCACACGGCAACCACAGTTCCGCATCGGACGCACCCACTGGGCGTGGTATTTCAAGGCGGGCGAGGAGCCCTCGGTGGCGCGGCAGGGCGGGTCCGGTGCGCACTAACGTATTGGGATGCCGCTGGCTTCGTGTGCGCGGCGGTGTATTAAGTGAGCCCAGGTTTGAGCTTCGCTCGGATAGCGCCGGCTAAGGGCCGGCTGCCTCACAAGAACGGCCCTCCCACCCATGACTGATCTCGCCATCATCGGCTGCCGCCAGCTCGTTACCCTCGCGAGCCCAAACGGTCCGCGCTCGGGGCCCGCCATGCGCTCTCTCGCCATCATCGCCGATGGCGCGCTCCACATACGCGAAGGACACATCGTCGCCGCGGGGCCACGCTCTGAAATCGAACGCGCACTCCCCGCGGACACTGAGATCGTCGACGCCGGCGGCCGCATCGTACTCCCCGGCTTTATCGATGCGCACACCCATCCGGTTTTCGGCGGCAATCGCGCCGGCGAATTCGAACGCCGCTTGGAAGGCGCTACCTACGCCGAAATCGCGGCATCCGGCGGCGGCATCCGCAGCACCGTCCGCAGCACCCGCGAGGCCTCAGGCGATGAGTTGCTCGCCGCTGGCCGGCGCTACGCGGACTGGTTTCTCTCCGGTGGCACCACCACCATCGAGGCCAAATCGGGCTATGGCCTCTCTCTCGATGCCGAAGTCAAAATCCTCAAGACCATCCGCCAACTCAACGCCGGCGCCCGCCTGCGTTATGTACCCACTTTCCTCGGCGCCCACGAAGTCCCCGACGAGTATCGCGTTCGCATTCGCGACTACGTCGATCTCGTAATCCACGAAATGCTGCCGCGCGTTGCCGAAGAAAACCTCGCCGAGTACTGCGACGTCTTCTGCGAACCCAGCGTGTTTTCCGTGGAACAGGCGCGCTCCATCCTGCGCGCCGCGCAAGCGCTCGGGCTCGGTCTGCGCGTGCATGCCGACCAGTTCAGCGCCGATTACGGCTCGCTGCTCGCCGCCGAACTCCATGCCGCCACCGCCGACCATCTGGAGTCTTCCACTCCCGCCGCTCTGGCCGCCTTACATGCGGCCGGCGTGCAACCCGTGCTGCTTCCAGCCTCGGTCTACCACTTGGGCGGGACGCGCTACCCGGCGGCGCGCGTCATGATCGATCTCGGCTTGCCCGTCGTGCTGGCCACGGATTTCAACCCCGGCTCTTCCCCCACCGCTTCCATGCCCATGGTGCTCTCGCTGGCCGCCACGCAGATGAAGTTGACGCCCGCCGAAGCGATTGCCGCCGCCACTATCAACGCCGCCCACAGCCTGGGCCGCGGAGAGGAAATCGGCTCGCTCGAGCCCGGCAAACTCGCCGATTTCGCGCTCCACGATTGCGACGACTACCGCGAGCTGTCTTACTTCTTCGGCCGCGATACGGCCCACTCCGTCTACCTTGCCGGCAGGTGCGTCTATCGTCGCGCCTCCCCGGCAACCGCTCTCTAACGGTCCCCGAAACGAAGGTCTCCGCTCCGCGTCCTTTATACTGGTAGCTACATGAGGGTCGGCCGACTTCTGATACCCGCGATGGGTTGCGCGCTGGTGGTGTGTACGCTGTTCGCGCAGCGGCCCTTCCGCCAGTTTCCGACCTGGGAGAACTACCGGCTTCCCCTTCCCCCCGATTGGAATGAGCCTGCCGAGTGGACCTTCGCCCGCCTCATGTACCCCACGACGAGCATCCGCCTGGATTGGCAGAGCGAGTACCGGCGCGGCTACGACTGGCGCGAAGGCGCCACCAACTGGACCATTGACTATCCGCGGTCGGACCGCCACCTGGCGTCCGCGCTACGGCGCCTCACCCGCATTCACACGCGCAGCGTGGAGCAACCCATCAATCTGGACGGCGACGACGATGACGTGTTCAATTACCCATGGCTCTACGCCGTCGAGGTGGGCCACTGGGAATTGACCGACCCGCAGATCGTCAAATTCCGCGAGTATCTACTCCGCGGCGGCTTCTTCATGTGCGACGATTTCCACGCTGCCAACGAGTGGGAAGTTTTCCTCTACACCATGCAGAAGGTCTTCCCGGATCGCCCGATTGTCGATATCCCCGATAAGGACGCCATCTTCCACACCGTGTTCGATCTGGATGACCGCTACCAGATCCCGGGCGCACAGTTCCTCACCAGCGGCAAAATCTACGAAAAGAACGAGCGCGAAGGCAGTCCCGCCCACTGGCGCGGCGTCTACGACGATTACGGCCGCCTGATGGTCGCCATCTGTCACAACATGGATCTCGGCGATTCCTGGGAGAACGCCGACGACCCGCACTACCCCGAAAAGTTCTCCGCCCTCGGCATCCGCATCGGCATCGATTACGTCATCTACGCGATGACGCACTAAGGGAAGGCGGCGTCCAACGTTGTTGCTGGCGTTGGCACTCGCTAGCCACAGTTTATTTCAGATAACCTTGCCTCAAACACCTATTTGTGGTATCAGAGTCAGTGTGTTCTGACGTTGGCGGCACCCCTGGAGGACCGAAGATGACGAGACTGC
>JAPKZC010000348.1 GCA_026394025.1 Candidatus Solibacter sp. | reverse complement strand
TCCCGCTGCTTCTCCTTGGGGATCAGGTTGAAGATACGGCCTTCCTGTCCGATCGCTTTTTCCTGGCTGTTGAAGCCGCCCACGATGCCGGCGACATGGGTCATCTCGGTGCTCCACTGGTTAAGCACGCGAGCATATACCTCGGCGAGCTGTTCGTAGGTTTCGCCTTCCTTGTACGCCGTAGCGGACATCAACATCTTGGCCACGCGCTGCAGGTTCTTCACGCCCAGCGCGGTGGCCTTGACTGCGTCGGCATCGCCCACGGCCTCACTTTCCTCCCCGGGATCCGCACCGTTGGCGTTGGCGGTTGAGAAGCGCAGCCACGGCTTGTCGTCCTGTTCCTTGGCCCATTTGCGGAGCGCTGGCTTCTCGTCGTCCGGCGTCTTGGCGCCGGGAATCGGGCTATAGCCCCACATCGTGGCCCAGATATCGTAGGGGCCGATGCGCGGTACCAGGTCTTCCACGGCGATGCCGTCTTCCGGTTGGGCCACGTAGTTGAACCGCGAGTAGTCCATGATGGACGGCGTGTGCCCCATCTTCTTCACCCACTCCTTGTCGCGAACTTTCTCGAAGGGGTACATGGAGCTGGCCTTCATATTGTGCTGGAAGCCCAGGGTGTGGCCCACTTCGTGAGCCGTGACGTATTCCAGCAACCGGCCCATCAGGTCATCGGGAAGTGGCAGTTTTTGCGCCCGCGGATCGAGCGGGGCCACCTGCACGAAGTACCAGTCGCGGGCCAGGTTCATCACGTTGTGATAGAACTGGATGTCCGCGTTCAGAATCTCACCCGTGCGCGGGTCGCTGATGTGCGGGCCACTGGCGTTTTCGGTGGTGGAGGGAAGCCAGCGGATGACGGAATTGCGGACGTCTTCAGGGCTCCACTTCGGGTCTTGGGCGGGCGTGGGCGCTTCTTTGCCGATGATGGCGTTCTTGAAACCGGCGGCGGCGAACGCCTCGTTCCAGTCTTCTATGCCCTTCTTGAGCCAGGGCACCCACTTGCGCGGCGTGGCGGCATCAATGTAGTAGACAATCGGCTTGACCGGTTCCGAAATGGCAGCCGTTGGGTCCTTCTTTTCCAGTCGCCAGCGGGCGATGTAGCGCGTGCGTTCGGCCTTGTACTCCGCGCGCGAATAGTCCATCGTGCTGGTGGTGAAGTAGCCCACGCGCTCATCGAACAGGCGCGGCATCATCGGCTTTTCGGGCAGGCGCACCATGCTGTGGTGCAGCACCACAGTGGCGCTGTTGCCGCGCATCGTGCCGCCGCCGAGTCCGCCGCCACGTCCGCCGGCGGGCGCCGCGCCGCCTGCTGTACGGGTGTAGGTGACGGTGACCTCCGTTTCCACGTTTTCTGGGAACGTGTGGATGTGTTCGATAAAGGTGCGTGCGGCATCCACGGCGGTGGCGCCCAGGCGCTGGCGTGCGCTGAATTCCTGGAGGTCGCCGGTGAACAGGCGCGTGACCTCGATCACCGGAGCGCCGTCCTTGGCGAACGCGGCCACTGGGAAAGCCTGAATGATGGCGTCGTTATTGGCGTTCTTGACGGCCATCGCAATCGGTTCATTGGGGTCGGCAGTCAAACTGTGGTCGATCCCAAGCAGTAGCACGCGATTGCCCTTCAGTTCCCAGCGGACGACATGCGTGGTAAGTTGCCCGCCGCCATAGCCGGTACCCGCGGCGGTCTTGGCGATCTGGGAGTTCCACAGCAAGTCCTTGCCGAGTTCGTTCTTCGGAATCTCGTAGTAGTACCGCTCTTTGATCTGGTGAACCGCGAAGAGCCCCTGGGACGTCTTGGCTTCCTTGGTGATCACGCGGTCATAGGGCTGGGGATCGGGGACCGCGGCGGCGGCGCCACCTATGCCACCCCGGCCTCCCCCGCCACCCGCCGGTGCCTGGGTTGGCGGCTCGTCCTGCGCGCACAGCAATGTGGCGGCGCACAGAGTCAATAAAGCGAACTGAATCTTCCCGTACATAGTTCTCCTTCCAGTGATGACTCAGAAAAGGCGGCAAAGGGCCGCCTGGGGTAACGGAGGATTTCCAGAATATTTCCGCCAGATTCCAGGCGACTCCCGGTGGCCGGTGACTCAAACATGAAATAATTCTCGGCTCTGCTAACCCTCTCTCCAATAACACATTAGCCCGATTCGCCCGGCTTCCGCATCCTCAAACCCGCAGTCCCCGGCCGTATCATGGAGCCAGGAGGGGCAGTTGTGGCTCCCGTTTTCCCTGGAACGGGGGCAAGTTGAGACAAATTTGTCTCAACTTGTCGGAGCGAATCGTAGGTAACTGCTTTATTATCAACAAAACATAATTACCCAGTTGAGACAAATTTGTCTCAACTGGTGCCCGTTGAGCGGGATTTCCCCTACTTCCCGGACGCTTCGCAATTGTACGCGGGGCAGCCGTTATCCAGGATGATCTTCCACTTTCCGCCGGCTTCCCGTCGCCATACCGAATTGAACGTGCCCGTGCGCTTGCCGGAGGCGTCCCGCACCGGGCCGGACGACATGGCCAGAGTGCCCGAGTCCAGCACCTCCACGGTTTCCGGCGCCCAGGAGAACGGGGCTTGCGCACCTTCGAAGAAGGCCTTCCAGCGCTCCGCGACTTGCGCCGCGCCGCGCGTCACCCGCGCGCCGGACATGAATATCGTCTCGCTGGCCAGGAATGTTGCGAAAGCGGCGGGGTTGCGATCGGCCATGGTTTTCGCAAACGCGATTTCGGTTTGACGCACCTGCTCCCTAAGTTCGGCGTTGGTCTCGGCACTCGCCGCACCGGCCGCGAACAACATCGCCGCACAGAATGTCCATCTCGGCATGAAGCTCTTCATGAAGGGATTGTACCGTGGTGGTAAGCTGGCGGATGCTATGAAACATCAGCCGCGGATTGCGGTCATCGGCAGTGCGAATATCGATCTGGTCACCTATACCGACCAGTTTCCTCGTCCGGGTGAAACCATTTTCGGGCGCGAGTTCAGTTTGGGATTCGGCGGCAAAGGCGCCAACCAGGCAGTGGCGGCGCGCTTGTGCGGCGCCGAAGTCGCCATGGTGGCGCGCGTCGGCGACGACCTGTTCGGGCCCGCCCATTTCGAGAACTTCGCGGCCCGCGGCGTCGATACCAGCCGCGTGCTGGCCACGCCCGGCGTGTCGAGCGGCGTCGCGCCGATTTTCGTCGACAGTTCCGGGCAGAATCGGATTCTCGTGGTGAAGGGCGCCAACGACCGGCTCTCGCCCGCCGATGTCGATGCGGCGGCGGACGTGCTCGCAGGCGCGGACTTCCTGGTGATGCAGTTGGAAGTGCCCATCGAGACCGTCTACTACGCGCTGCGCTTTGCGCGCCGGCACGGCATTCGTTCCATCCTCAATCCGGCGCCGGGGCAGGCGCTCGATCTGGCCCAGGTGGCCCATGCCGACTACGTCATTCCCAACGAGACGGAAGCCGAAGCGCTCGCCGGGATGCCGGTGCACAACCTGGAAGATGCGCGGGCGTGCGCGCAGAAGCTGCTCGATGGCGGCGTGCGCCGCGTCATCGTGACTCTCGGCGCCAACGGCGCGCTGTGCGCGGGTCCTGATGGCATGACGCATGTTCCGGCGTTCCCCGTGCAACCCGTGGATACCACCGGGGCGGGCGATGCCTTCATCGGCAGCCTGGCGTGTTTTCTGGCCGAAGGCCTGGCGGAGATGGACGCCATCGCCCGCGCCAATCTCTACGCGGCGCTTTCCACTCTCGGGGCGGGGACCCAGAAATCCTTCATTACCCGGGAGCGCTTCGACACGGAGTGGGCGGCGCGCGGCGCGTAGCGGAAACCGCCCGCAATTCCGAATCGCGGTACTCCGCTACGCCTGTAGTGCGAGGCGGAGCTCGTCTTCGATCTCGTAGACCTTGTCTTCGTATGGACGCGTGGTGGCGCCGCCGGCCTTGGCGTCTTCGAGTTTCTTCTTGGCTGTCGCGAGGCGTTTCTGTAGTCCGGCCACCTTGGGATTAGGCTTGGCGGCGGGTGGCGGCTCGGGTTTGGCCGCGGCGGGTTTGGCCTTGCCGGCGGGCTTCTTCAATTTCGGCTTGGCGGAGGCCTTGTAGCGAAAGGCCGTGACGGCGGGCGGCGGCTTCAGGACGGCGCCGAAATCCGTGCGGTACTCTTCGGCGATATGTACGGCTTCCGAGAGGAGATCGCGGAATCGCTTCTCCATCGCGCTCTTCGCCTGAACGCGCAGGTCTTCACCCTGCTGTTTCCACTTCTGGTACTCGTTGATGATATCGGGCATGAGGAATTCCGTACATATGATAGCTGGTGTCGTGGGGCAGCTTGTGAAGCTGCGGCCGATTGTCAATCGGTCAACTGCCCGCGTCTGCGATTCTTGCTGGCACAACCGACGGAGCCTATACTGGAGTTTCCCAAAGGAGAAATCGTGAGAATCGGAGTCGCAATACTTGTTCTTGCCTGCGCACCCGCCGCGGCCCAGCAGGCCCAGGTGAACCTGGACTGGAATCCTCAGAAGAATACGCAGAACCTCGCCCCTTACGGGGCCAATGTCATCTCGCCTGAAGTGCGGGACGATGGCACCGTGACGTTTCGCGTCCGGGCCCCCCGCGCCCAGGAAATCATGCTCTCGGCACCCACTATTTCGGCAGCCTTCGGCAGGGCCGATAAGCCCGTACCGTTCATCAAGGGCGCCGACGGCGTCTGGACCCTCACCATCGGTCCCGTGCCACCAAACATATACGTCTACAAGTTCCAGATCGATGGCGTGAACGTGCCGGACCCCAACAACACCCTCACCGGCTTCGCCGACCAACCCGCCTACAGCCAGTTGGTGGTGCACGGCTCCGGCCCCGCGTACTACGACGCGCGCAACGTGCCCCACGGCAACCTGACCCGCCACGTGTACCACTCCGCCGCGCTCTCGGGTGAGCGCGAAATGTACGTCTACACGCCTCCCGGCTACGACGGCAAGAAGAAATATCCCGTGCTCTACCTGCTGGGCGGCAGCGGCGAACTGGCCTCCACCTGGGCGCTGGACGGCCGCGCGGCGTTCATAGAGGATAACCTGATCGCCGAAGGCAAGGCGCTGCCCATGATCATCGCCATGCCCAACAACCAGGTGGTCCACCGCAGCGATCCCAAGCACACGGAGCTTACCTTCAAGCTGTTCGAGGCGGAGCTCCGGCAGAACATCATTCCGCTGGTGGAGAAGCACTACCGCGTACGGGCCGACCGCGGCGGACGCGCCATCGCCGGGCTCTCCATGGGCGGGCGGCACGCCCAGTTGGTCGGCTTCAAATGCCTGGACCTGTTCGCCTCCTTTGGGATTCTCAGCGCGGGCGATCCCGATTCGGAAAAATCCACCCCCGAGTTCCTGAACAATCCGGACACCAACAAGAAGGTGGACTACCTGTTTGTCGGCCTGGGAACTCGCGAGGATCTGCCCACCAATCGCAGCGTGGTCTTCCACCAGATTCTCGACAAGCACAAGATCCGCCACGAATACTACGCCGGTGGCAACGGCGCCCACGATTGGGCCACCTGGCGGCACTTGCTGTACGCGAAATTCCTGCCGGGCCTGTGGCGCGGTAAGTCATAGGAGCCCACCATGAAGCCAATCTCTCTCGTCTGCCTGATCGCCTCCGTTCTGGCCGGTGCCGCCGCCGCGCAGCCAGCCGCCAAGCGGATTCTGGTCTACACCCGTCAGACCGTCAGCGCCGCCAGTAGCTACATCCACGACAACGCGCCCAGCAGCGTGGAGGCCATCAGGAAACTGGGCGCCGCCAACGGCTTCGCGGTGGACGCCTCAGAGGACCCGGCCGTCTTCACCGAGGCCAATTTGAAGCGCTACCAGGCCCTGGTCTTCTCCAACACCCACAACGAGGCCTTTCAGACCGAAGCGCAGCGGCAGGCTTTTCAAAAGTACATTCAGGGCGGCGGCGGCTTCGTCGGCCTGCACGCCGCCACCACCACGGAGCGCGACTGGCCGTTCTTCACCTCCACCATCGGCGGAAGATTCGTGCGCCACCCCAAGTTGCAGAAGTTCGTGGTGCGCGTGCAGGATGCCGGCCACCCCGCAACTCGCGGCCTGCCCGCCACCTTCGAGTGGGAGGACGAGTGCTACATGCACGAATGGCTCAACCCCAACATGCACCCGCTGCTGGTCGCCGACCCCACCAAACTGGAAGACCCGGACCGCGCCAAGTTCCCCAACGATCTGTTAGGCCACGCCCTGCCGCTCGCCTGGACCATCACCAATAACGGCCAGCGCGTTTTCTATTCCGCTCTCGGGCACAAGAAGGAACACTACTCCGATCCTCTGCTGGTCAAGCACATCCTGGGCGCAATACAGTGGGCCATGGGCGAAGGCAAGTAATAGCGAGTGGGCTGCTGGGCTCTCAGGCGTGAAACCGCTCCAGGCTCATGCGGGCCGGCTTCAGCGGCCAGACGCGCAGGGAATCGAGCTGCGCCTTTCCACCGCGCGCGAACACTTCCAAGCCCAGGTCCGCCGCGCCCGCGCGTAGCGGCGCGAAAATCGCCGCCATGCCCTCATTGGCATAGGCCTCCACTACGCCCTTCTCCAGCAACACGCGCATG
>JAPKZC010001105.1 GCA_026394025.1 Candidatus Solibacter sp. | reverse complement strand
GCCTTCTTGAGGGCCACCAGCCGGTCTCGTTCGGCTTGGGTCATCAGCAGTTGTCCTTCGTCCACCCTCCAGGCTGGACCCTGTCAATAGGACATTTCTACTTTGCCCAAATAGGACATTACTACTTTGCTGCGACACGGGCCGGACCAGGCCGCCATCCCTTCCGAGCGCTTGTTGACGACCTCAATTCCGCCGACCTCGGATTCACTACCACCTACATCCGCGAAGGCGATCGCCGACACCTGAACGTAAAACAGCCTGATTTTCGTTTGCGACCGAGGGGCAGCCAGGCTTCTTCAAGCCATGCAGCGCGTGATCCTCTCACGGCTCCTTTACGCGAACCACCCGGTCGGTCATCACGGTCTTGAGTTGCTGTACCTGGCCTGACGGCCACCGGATTTCGACCAGATCGACGGACGCATCGGCGCCCAGCCCGAAGTGCATCGGGCCGGCGCTGGATGAGGCGTAGCCGCAACTCGTCGTGACGTGGTTGAATTGTGTCTTGCTTCCGGCCACCACCTTGACTCTGGCGCCAATAGCGTCGCGATTGCTTTTGGTCCCCTCTAACTTGAGTTCCAGCCAGTGATTGGCGCCCGGACTTTGGTTCATCCAGACCTCGGCCCGTGCGCCAATCGCCGTCACAACGACATCGAGCCGGCCATCGCCGTTGAAGTCGCCGGCGGCGGAGCCACGATGCCGTTGGGGCGGTTGCGCGGTCAGTCCTGCTTCGGCGGTGAGGGCCTCAAGCCGGAGGCCACCCTTTACCGCACCCAGGTTGCGGAACACGGAGTTCGGTTGCGCCACCGCCACACGTGGAGCAGCCTGGAGCGACTGCACATGTCCCCGAGTGATGAAAATATCTTTCCAGCCGTCATTGTCGAAATCGAAGATCGTCGGAGAGTACCCGGCCATGGACATACTCAGCGCCGCCACGCGGCTTATGTCGGTGACGTCCGCGAAGTCGCCCTTCCCGGTATTTCTAAAAATCGGGAACGTTTCGTCGTCCAGAGCGACCATTGCGATGTCGGGGTAGCCGTCGTTGTCGAGATCCCGGAAATCCACGCCCATGCCGGAAATCAGCTCGGCGTTCTCCCGCAGCGCCACGTTGGCGCCGAAGGCGACCTCCTCGAACTTGCCCTCGCCTCCGTTGTGGAACAGCGAATTGTACGTCTTGTCATTGGCAATGAAGAAGTCCATTCTGCCGTCGAGGTCATAGTCCGCAACACCAATTCCCATACCCTTGCCGGGATGTGCCCGCACGCCTGACTCGGCCGAGATATCGCGGAAGGTTCCGTCTCCGTTGTTCAGGAAGACCTGGTTAGGGGTTGCCTTGTACATCTTCGGGTGGCAGTAATCGCGGTGATCTCCTGCCGGACAAACTGGCTCGGTATCGATGTTCCAACTCAGGTAGTTCACCACGATCAGATCGAGCAACCCGTCGTTATCGATGTCCAACCAGGCGCCGCCCACACTCCACAGTGGGCCATATTCACGGTCG
This sequence comes from Candidatus Solibacter sp., assembly GCA_026394025.1. Classification (GTDB taxonomy): domain Bacteria; phylum Acidobacteriota; class Terriglobia; order Bryobacterales; family Bryobacteraceae; genus Solibacter. Next base: position 1,382 of record JAPKZC010001105.1, on the reverse strand, counting down.
GGCTTGTTGAGACCGGCTTTCGTCGTTACGTCGGTGAATGTCCCATTGCCGTTGTTGTGGTAGAGCGTGTTGCGGTGCACTCCGCCCACGAAGATGTCCTGGTAGCCGTCATTGTCATAGTCTCCAATCGCGACACCCACATCGTAGCCGGTGCCGGCCAGACCGGCGGCGCCGGTTACATCCTGGAAGTGGCCCTTTCCGTCATTCCGGAATAGGCGATTGAAAAATCTTGGTGAGGTCTTCCTCAGGCTGCGGATATCGGCTCCGTTCGTGAAGAAGATGTCGGGCGCGCCATCGTTGTTGTAATCGAATACGGCGACGCCTCCGGCCATGGTCTCCGGCGCATGGCGCTCCGGGGTCTCACAACTATCGAGCGTGAAATCGATCGGCTGATAAGTGAATCGTATGGGGCTCGCCGGGGATTGGGAAAGCACTACCCGCCATCCAGCCGCGAGAGAGAGTGCGGCGAGCGCCAGAGCGCGCGCGATTATCTTCCGGGTCATTGAACTCTTGATTATATGATGAGTTCGAGTCCCGCCCGGTTCACTGCTTAGGCCTTCCATATGTCGAATACGGGCTGCCGGCTCTTATCTGTTCTGAGGTCGGGGTTGAAAGGTTCGAGCCCCGTCCGGCTCACCAGTCCCGCGTTGTGATCGGCCCGACTTGAGGCGTCCGTGGCGCTGTGCCCCCGCATCACAACTTGCGATTGGTGGGAGCGAGAATCTCGAGTGTCGGATAATAGCTGCGATAGCGTGCAGCATCGCGCGTGAGCAGCGCAAGGTGTCCGATGGCAGCGTGCGCCCCAATGTAGAAATCCGGCAGAGGCGAGGTCCGAGAACCCCCGCGCCTGCGGTATCGCAGGAAGCACTCTCCCGCCAGGAAACCGGCCTCCCAGGGAAGCGGTTCGCGCTGATATAAAGTCGCGGGAAAAACCGCGTCCAGCGCTTCGATTGTGGTGTAGCCGATCGACACTTCGGCGTAAACGATGGGATTGATGATGAGTGTTGTGTGCTCAGCGGCCTGGGCGAGCGCACGCGCGGACCAACCGCCCCAGGCCGGATCGTTAGTAGCGATGTCCAGCAGGACGTTGCTGTCCACGAGCACGCCACGGCAACCGCGCAGGCGGAAGGGCAAGTTGAGGATAGCCTGTGTCACTTGCGTCGTGTGGTAGCGCTGGTGTCGCCCCGTGTCAGCGCCAGAATCTCGTCCGTGCTCATGCGACTGTCCGCAGTGCCGCGGAGGACTTCCAGGGCCAAGCGTCCCCGGACACCTTCACCGGGCAGACGCCGGGCCTTGCGAATGAGGGCGTGATCCCCGGCCATCTCGAACTCGACTTTCGTATGCGGCAGAAGCCCCAGCCGGTTACGAATCTCCTGCGGGAT
>JAPKZC010000084.1 GCA_026394025.1 Candidatus Solibacter sp. | reverse complement strand
TCTGCGATCCTTCGAGGGCGCGCAGCGGCGGATCGCGAGCCTGTATACCAATATCATTCTGCTGTGGCTGTGCGCCATGACGGTGGGGTTCGTGCTCACCTATCTGCTGGCGCGTCGCATAGTGGAGCCGGTGGAGCAGTTGGACCGGGCCGCAGCGGAAGTGGCGCGGCAGAACTATGCCATCGAAGTGCCGGTGCGTAGCGAAGATGAGTTGGGCCGGCTGGCAAGCACGTTTAACACAATGTGCGCCAGCATTCGCCAGGCGCGCGAGGATTTGATCCGGCAGGAACAGATTTCGACCATCGGGCGGCTATCGAGCTCGATCGTGCACGATCTGCGCAATCCACTGGCGGCGATCTACGGGGGTGCGGAGATGCTGGTGGATGCGGATCTGCCGCCCCCGCACGTGAAGCGGCTGGCGGCCAATATCTATCGCGCGTCGCGCCGCATGCAGGAGCTGTTGCAGGATTTGCTCAACGTATCGCGCGGCAAGGGAAGTCAGCCGGAGGTGTGCCGGTTGCGCGAAGTGGCGTCGGCGGCATGCGAAGCGCTGGCCACCACGGCGGAGCAGCAGGGGGTTGTCTTGGCGCTCGGGATTCCGGCCGAAATTGAAGTGCCGCTGGAGCGCAGCCGGGTGGAGCGCACGTTCGCCAACCTGATCGGCAACGCGCTCGAGGCGATGCCGGGCGGCGGCGAGGTTCGGATCACGGCGGAGATGCAGGATGGGGCGGCGGTGGTGCACGTGGAGGACACCGGCCCCGGAATCGCGCGGGAGATTCGCGCGCAGCTGTTCCAGCCCTTCGTAAGCGCGGGCAAGCGCAACGGGCTGGGCTTGGGCCTGGCGCTGTCGCGGCAGACGGTGCTCGATCACGGCGGCGACATGTGGGTGGAATCTCCCCCCGGCCACGGTGCCCGATTCAGCTTCCGCCTGCCTGGCGCGCACGTCACGCAGACGCAAGGGCTGGCCGTTGGGGAGACCCGGGCGTAGGGAAGCCCTTCTGCGCCCATTTGACACTGCCCCGCAAATCCCCTAATCTTGATAGAGATTGGATAACTTCTCCCGTTTCGAAGCTGCTTCAGCATCGGACATCCTCTCCTGGGCCATCGATACGTTCGGCGATTCGTTCGCCATCGCCACCAGCTTCCAGAAGGAAGGCATGGTGATCCTCGATCTGGCCTCGCGCCTCTCCGCCGGCGTACGCGTCTTCACCCTGGATACCGGCCGCCTCCCCGACGAAACCTATCGCATGATGGAGACTGTCCGCCAGCGCTACGGCATCCCGGTGGACATCATTTTCCCCGAACGCGATGAAGTAGAACATCTGGTCGCGTTCCATGGGCCCAATCTGTTCTATTCCAGCGTGCAGGCGCGCCAGCGCTGCTGCGACGTGCGCAAGGTACGCCCTTTGGAGCGCAAGCTGGAGACCCTCAAGGCATGGGCCACCGGCCTGCGCCGCGATCAGGCCGAGACCCGCGCCGCCATTTCCAAAGTGGAGCGTGGCCCCACCGGCCGGATGAAGATCTGTCCCCTGGCCGATTGGAGCGCGGCCCGCGTGGAGCAATACATCGCACAGCACGGCGTCCCCGTGCACCCCTTGTACGAGCGCGGTTTCACCAGCATCGGTTGCGCGCCCTGCACCCGCGCCGTACAGCCCGGCGAAAGCGAGCGCGCCGGCCGCTGGTGGTGGGAAGAAGACGCCAAAAAGGAATGTGGCATTCACTTCGCCCCCGATGGCTCGGTGGCGCGCAATATCGTGGAAGAGGCGGAACCGAGAGAAATGCATAAGGGCTTCACAGTGTGGTTCACCGGCATGAGCGGCGCCGGCAAAAGCACCATCTCCCGGTTGCTGGAACTGAAATTGCGCCAACACGGCGCCCGCGTCGAAGTGCTCGATGGCGATATCGTGCGGACCCATCTGTCGAAAGGCCTCGGCTTCAGCAAGGAGGATCGCGATGAAAATGTCCGCCGCATCGGATTCGTCTGCGAGTTGCTGGCGCGCCACGGCGTGATCGCCATCGCCGCCGCCATTTAGCCCTATCGCGAAGTGCGCGACGAAGTGCGCGCGCGCATCCCTAACTTCGTCGAAGTTTTCGTCGAGTGCCCGGTCGAGGTGCTCGCCGAGCGCGACGTCAAAGGGCTCTACCGGCGCGCCCTGGCCGGAGAGATCCCGCAGTTCACCGGTGTTTCGGACCCATACGAACCGCCGCGGGCGCCCGAAGTCACCGTGAACTCCTCCCAGGAGGCTCCCCAACAGAGCGTCGAGAAGATCTGGGCTACACTGGAACGTTTAGGCTTGGTCAGCTTTGATCGATCTCCACTCGCACACTGACGAATCTGACGGCACCCGCTCGCCTGCCGAACTCGTGGCGGAAGCCGTTCGCGCCGGGGTGACCACGCTCGGCATCACCGATCACGACACGTTCAAGGGATACGACCAGGCGCTTCCCGTGGCCGTCGAAGCGGGCCTGGAGTTGGTCTGCGGCATCGAGCTTTCGACCAAATTGCAGGGCCACTCCGCGCACCTGCTGGGATATTTCCTCGACCATCGGAATCTGGATGAGTTCCGCGCCTGGGTCACCGGTCAGCAGGCGGCGCGCCGCGACCGGAACCTGCGCCTGGTGGTGCGGCTCCAGGAACTTGGCTTCGACGTCACTCTGGAAGAGGCCGAATCGCGCGGCCGCGGCATGACCGGGCGCCCGCACTTCGCGCAGATCCTGGTCGAGAAGGGCTACGTCGCCAACCTGCGGCAAGCCTTCGACGATTATCTCGACGAATCCGCCAAAGGCTACGTGTTTCGCCGCGAACCGCAGTTCGCGGAGGGAGTGGCGCGGATTCGCGCGGCGGGCGGCATCGCCTCGCTGGCGCATCCCGTGCGCGTCAAGGGCGACATCTCCGCGCTAATGCCCGAACTCCGCGCATCGGGCCTGAACGCCATCGAGGCCTATCACAGCGATCACTCCCCCGAGGACACCAAACTCTACCTCGCCCTCGCCAGCCAATATGGCCTGCGTGTCACCGGCGGCAGCGATTACCACGGCGCCATCAAACCCAACGTGACGCTTGGCAGCGTGCGCATTCCCGAAGACCTGCTGGATCAACTCCGGACGTCAGTGGGATAGGCCTACGGCGTATCCATCCGAACGAAGCTCGGATTCTCTACCCCGCATCAGGCCTTGATGATGACTTCCCTGAGCTGCTCACGCGTCAGGAAGAACTTGACGCTCTCGAATCGCCCAAACAGCTTCTCGAGGCTGCGGTTGTTGTACAGCTGCGCCGGCCGGCGCATGCCGTGCTGCAAGATCTCGAGCGAATTCAGATTGCCAATGCGGAAGGTGTAGGACGGCACCTCTTCCAACTTATCGTCGGAATGGAAGAACGCCAGCATGTAGGCCTTCGGTCGCACGATGTAGTGCAACCGTTCCACCACTGCGTTCAACAGCACCGGATTCAGGTACTCCAGTACATCCCAGACGAGCACCCCGTCGAAGTGCCCTTGGGGATAGTCGAGGGTCTGCTTCAGGAAGTACTCAATCCGCCCCGGGTTGGACTGATCCACCGTATCGTCCGCCCCAAACGCATCGTTCATGATACGCAGGAAATCTTCCGAATAGAGGCGGTGGCCCAGATCCGTGATAAAGCTCACGTTCTTCTGGGTAGCGGCGCCCAATTCGAGGATGGTGAGTCCGCTGGTGTCGCGGATTTGGGTAAAGAACTCCTCCAGGCCGCGACTGGGGCGCGAGGAGAGCACCGGCTCCCCCGCGCCGCCGCGCCCATTCACGGGCTTTCTGGGGCCGCCGGAGGGCGAAGGTGATCCGCCCCCCGATTGTCCTCCTCGAGATCCGCGAAAAAACTCTTTCAGCGGCTCCAGCATAAAAGAAACGCCTTCAACCTAACGCCTGATCTCCGGAGGGCTTGCCGCCGCCGGAGCAGCTGCCGGCGGGGCTGGCTGCGCCGCTGGCGCGGGCGCCTGCGCCTTGGGCGCCCCCTTGACCGGTTCCGGTTTGACGATATCGATGCTGCCCTTGAAATAGGCGCCATCTTCGATAATGATGCGCGCCGTACGGATATCCCCGGTCAGCTTGGCGTCCTTGCGGATTTCAATCTTGTCCGTGGCCTCCACGTTTCCCTGGATGGTTCCGAGCGCAACCACTTCGCGCGCCTTCACGGCCGCGCGGACGATTCCGTTCGGCCCGATAGTCAGCTTGTGCTCGAGGGCTTCGACGGTACCTTCCACTTCGCCATCCACATAAAGATCTTCGCGACTGAAGATCTGGCCAACTACTTTGACGGCCTTCCCAATGGTGGCCGCACCTCCACGAGGCTCCGCCTCGAATCGAGCTGGGGGCATGCTGGACACGGTTGATGTCTCCTTCCGTACTTCTGCGGGATTGTGAGCCGAGACCGGACTTGCCGGTGGCGCGGGCGGCGTGTATGAAGGCCGAAGCGGTTCTTCTTCCCGCTTTTTATTCCACATGTAACCGCCTTCCTTGGTTGATGGTGATTGCGATCATGACACTTACTTCTCCTAGCATAAGGTGGCAAGCCCGGAAAGGCAAACTCCGTCTGCGCGCCCCTGTGCGCTCCGGCCCTTTTTTTGGGGGGGGGTGGAACAACGCCGCCGTTCAGCCGGCGCCGCCGTAAAACTCAGTTGAGGAACTCTCTTCGAGCTAACTTCTGACAACGGTTCACGCCGGTGGCGCACGCCAGGGACGGGCTCAAGACCTGCCCCTGATTTGTGTGGTGGTTATTTTTCCTTCGTGAAAACCCTTTCCCCATTGGGTCGTTTGATCGTCAGCTGGCCTTTCGCGGCGTCGAATTCGAAGACGACCCCAGGATCGATCTTGAATTTGTCCTGTGCGGTCGCCTCAAGCGGGACACCGGATGGCTCGGCCCCGGCTTGAATGTAAAGCGTCGCTCCATCTCGGGTAACCGTCATTTTCGCGGGAGTTCCCGTGATCGTGTAAACGCCGACGTACCGGTCCAGAACTTCCGGGCTGACGGCGACCGCGTCCAAGGCGGGGATCTGAAACGGTCGATTCCAGTAAATGTCGAAAACGCCGCTCACGATATTGCTAACCGCGTAGATCTTCGCGTTCGTCGTATAGGCGAGGGCCAGCTTTTCTTCCGGAAAGTAAGCCAGCCACGCTCCAGAGCTGCCGCTCCCGCCGGTGTGTCCGTAAAGGGTTTTGCCCGCGAAGGTGAAGGGTTCCATTCCCATACCCTCGCCGTCCCTTATCGTTGTCATCTGCTTGAGACTGTTTTGAGAGACCAGCTTTTTCGACGATGTAACCCAACAAGATATAGCCCGCGTTGCTGTACAGATGCCTGGCATCCGGCTCAAAATCGGGCTGGCCTTGAGCGATGCGGGCGACCACTTCATCCTTTGTTCTCGGTTGCTTCCCCCAAGAACCATCGGGCTCGATGTTGTGGATGCCGCTGCGGTGCGCGAGGATCTGCCCGATGGTGATTCTGGCGGCGTTCGGAATCTGCGGGAAGAATTTGTCGAGCGTGTCGGTGAGCTTTAGTTTTCCTTCCTCGACGAGCTGAAAGATCATCACGGCGGTAAACGTTTTTGTGATCGAGCCGATCCTGTATTTCGTCGTCGCGGTCAAAGGTGTCTTTTCGGTCCCGTTGATCTGGCTGTAGCCGAAGGAGCGGGTGTAAAGAACGTTGCCGTCCTTGACGAGAGTCAGGCTGCCCATCCCCTTGTTCTTTTCGAGCAGCCGGTCAAAAAGCTGGTCGAGTTTAGCTTTGTCCAGCGGCTGCGCGTAGCCTGCGGTAACCAAAACCAGTGTCAGTAAAGTTGCGAACAGCATTTTGATTTTCATAAGCGGTTTGTTCCTCCACGCTACGGAAGCAAGACCAATTATGAAGCCGCATCCATCACATTGGCAAGTACTTTGTGTCACAAAGGCACGTCTATCATTCGGGTTCCAGACGTGACCACGTCCCTGGCAAGGACAATCACGAGAAGGCCCTCGGTGCTCGTCTAATCGCTTTGTCGTAGAAGTGCTTCCCAGGGCGGGCAAGCCAGTTGAGCAGAAATGGCTTCTCGAAAACGCTAGCGTCCAGCTTCCCGACCAGTGGCCGCATCGCCGACATAACCGGCCAATCTCTGCCCAGGATCATGGCGTGGCGAGTTTACGAGCTTTCGCGATGATTTTCGTGAGGCGGTTCGAAAGGCGGTCGAGACAGGCGCGAGTGTCGGCGTCGGGGAGCGGGCGGCGGAACATCTCAAG
>JAPKZC010000806.1:1416-3300 GCA_026394025.1 Candidatus Solibacter sp. | reverse complement strand
CTCTTTAGCATGAAAGAATCTCCTGAACCGGTAGGTTCTGCAATATATCGGGCTGGTCAGCCCATAAAAGAGTTTAACACCACTTTGTCGTGGATCACAACGTCGGGGTGGAATCGCTGGTTCACGCACCCCTCCTTTTTGATGGTGCTCATCTGGGGCCAAACTTGTTGTACACTAGGAGATTACGGACATTGTCATGCAGAATGCGTTGTTGACCAAGTTTATTGCCAAGAACAAGCGGGAAAAAGAATTCCCTGAATTTCGCCCCGGTGACACCATTAAGGTTCACGTGAAGATCAAGGAAGGCGAAAAAGAGCGCCTCCAGGCCTTCGAGGGCGTGTTGATTGCCCGCAACGGCATGGGTATGGGCGAGAGCATCACTGTCCGCAAGGTCAGTTTCGGCCAGGGCGTGGAGCGTATCTTCCCGGTTCACGCCAAGGTGGTGGATCACATCGATGTGGTTCGCACGGGCCGCGTACGCCGCGCCAAGCTCTACTACCTGCGCGCCTTAAAGGGCAAGGCCGCTCGTCTGAAAGAGCGCACCTAGCTTCGGTCTCGCCATGCGGCCGAATTCGGCGGGTGGCAAATTCCGGTGTGAAGCAACTCTGGAGCGAGAACTGCGCGCGCGGGGCTTCCGTGCCGTGGCTGGCGTGGACGAAGTAGGCCGCGGCGCATTGTTCGGTGCGGTCTTCGCCGGCGCCGTGATTCTCTCCGAAGACAGGCCCGTGCGCGGACTCAACGACAGCAAGCTACTCAATCCGGAACGCCGCGAAGTGCTGGCCGAACGCATTCGCCGGCGCGCGGTGGCGTGGGCCATCGCCGCTGTGGACGCGTCCACCATCGACCGCGTCAATATCTACCAGGCTTCGCGAATGGCCATGCGGATGGCGGTCAGCCGTCTGCATCCCGCGCCGGATTTCCTGCTGGTGGATGCGGTTCCGCTGGAACTTGCCTTGCCGCAGCGCGCCCTCATCAAGGGCGACGCGCGTTGCCATGCCATCGCCGCGGCATCGATTCTGGCAAAAGTACAGCGCGACGCTTGCATGCGCGCCTGGGACAGGGTCTTCCCGGAGTACGGACTGGCCTCGCACAAGGGCTACGCTACGCCGGAACACTGCCGCGCCCTCCAGCAACATGGGCCTACTCCCCTGCATCGCCTGAGCTTTGAACCGGTGCGCTCGCAATCGCGCTTCCCACTCGCTACCGGTGGGCAACTGGACCTTTTCGCGGCGGTGGGCGCCGCATGATGCCCCCCGACCCGCAGCCGCCCGCGGCTGCCGAAACCGCGCCCGCACCCATCGTGGTACCGCGGCCGGTCTATCACTGGTATCACATTATGTCGGCAGTCGTGTTCATCACGTTTTGCCTGGAAATCGGGCTTTTTTTGTTGATTTTCCCGTGGACCGAATACTGGGACGGCAACTATTTCTCCGGCCTGCTGCCGCAGATGAAGAACTTCTGGGGCAACCTGTATATACGCGGCGCGGTCAGCGGCCTGGGTGTGGTCAATCTGTTCATCTCCGTGGCGGAGATCTTCCGCCTGCGGCGCTTCGCGGGACGCTAGGTGCTGCGCCTCCTGCTGGTCGTCGCCGCCTTCATCGTCTACGGTTCGCTGTATCCGTTCCAGTTCGATTTCGGCCGCACGGACGCCAGCCCGCTGATCACCCTGCTGCACGCCTGGCCGGCCAAGGTCGACCGGTTCGGGTGGCGCGACGTGAGCGTCAACCTGTTGCTGTATTTTCCCCTGGGACTGACCGCGGTACTGGTGCTCATTCGCCGCTGGTCGCGTGCCGCTGCGGCCCTTGCCACGGTGATGTTGGGCACCGGGCTTTCGGCGTCCATCGAAATGTTGCAGATTTTCGATTCCAGCCGCACGTGCAGCAT
>JAPKZC010000806.1:692-1399 GCA_026394025.1 Candidatus Solibacter sp. | reverse complement strand
TCCAGCCGCACGTGCAGCATGCTGGACGTGGTCTGCAATTTCGCGGGCACGGTGGGCGGCGTAGGCGCGGCACTGCTCTTCCGGCGGGAGATTTTCGCCATCGCGCGGCGCCACAAAGGAGATCGGGGAGCCGGCGGCGCGCTGCTGCTGGCCTGTTGTTGGGCCGGCTACCAGTTGTACCCGTTCATTCCGCTTTTCGGCCGCTACCGCCTGCGCGCCAAGGCGGCACAATTCCTGGCGGCGCCTGTTTCCGTTGTGGATGTCTTTGCCAGTGCCGCCGAATGGTTCGCCTTCGCGCTGGTGATGCGCGCGGTGGCCGGCCGGCTGAAAGCGCCGTGGCTTCTGCTGGCCATGCTCTGCCTGCCGCTGCGCCTGCTGATTATGGAGCGCACGCTGGCCCCGGCCGAACTGCTGGGCGCCGGCCTCGCATTGCTGGCGTGGTCTTACCCCGCGGCTGGTTCGCGCCTACGCGCCGGGGCCGGCATGCTGGCAGCGGCCGTCGTGCTCCGGGAATTGTCGCCCTTCGAATTCACCGCGCAAGCGCGCGCCATGTCGTGGATTCCCTTTGCCGCCACTCTGGACAGCGAGCGCATGGGCGCGGCGCTGGTCCTGTTCCGCAAGGCCTTCGAGTACGGCACGCTAGTGTGGCTGCTGCGCGCGTCGGGCCTGCGTTATCTCGGCGCGGGCGTGTCGGTAGCAGCGGCGCT
>JAPKZC010000806.1:0-663 GCA_026394025.1 Candidatus Solibacter sp. | reverse complement strand
CGGAAATTACCGACGCGGCCATCGCCGGGATTCTCGCCTGCATTCTCTGGGGCAGCGAGCGGCGCGGCAAGGTGTAGCTGGAGCGGAAGCGGTAGGATGGGGACAGAGGAGCGACTATGCGCCTGACAACGCTTGTCCTGCTGCTTGCGAACGCTGTTTTCGCCGCCGATATTCCCAAGGGCGCGCACGTGCTGCTGCGCCTGGTGAACTCGGTGAGCACGCGCACGGCGCGCGAAGGCGATTACGTGTACCTGCGCACCGCGACAACCATCGTGGCCGGCGGCGTGATCCTCGTGCCCGTCGATAGCTACGTGCAAGGCGTGGTCACTCGCGCCAGGCGCAGCGGGCGCGTCAAAGGGACAGCCGAACTGGGCGTCCGTATCGAGACACTGACCATGCCCAGTGGCAAGGTGATCCAGATGACGCCGTCGCTGACTTCGGTGGATTCGGAAGGCTCGGACCAGAAGGTGGTGGGCAAGGAGGGCCAGCTACAGCCGGGGACGTCGCATGGCGCGGACGCGGTGCGCATCGCCGGATCCGGCGCGATGGGCGCGGCCGTCGGCGGGATGGCCGACCGGAGTTGGAAAGGCGCAGGCATCGGCGGAGGCGCTGGATCGGCCCTGGGATTGGCAACCGTGCTGCTGACGCGCGGCCGGGAAGTGG
>JAPKZC010000339.1 GCA_026394025.1 Candidatus Solibacter sp. | reverse complement strand
TTGTTCACGGCGTCCTTGACCACACCGACAATCTGGAACGAATCGTCCGCCAGATTCAGCGGCGCGGCACGCAGTAGGGGAATGCGGATCAGCCGTCCGACGGCCTCGCCTGTGGGGAAGTAGCGCCGCGCCAGTGCCTGGTTGACTGCGATGCTGTGGCGGTGAGCCTCCACCTCGGCTTCGTTGAGGAAACGTCCTTGCACCAGCGCGAGGCCCATAACCCGGAGATAGTCCGCGTTAGTCTGCTGCACCAGAACCGGCCGGCTCTCCCGCTGCGAACTCCCCACCGCCTCCACCGGAAAGCGCCAGTTGTACACCGGGGGCATCCCCGCACTGATCCCGACGGCAAGCACACCCGGTGCCGTCTGCATTCTCCCCAGGACATCCCGCAGGAGCGCATTACGCCGGTTGGCGTCAGGGTATCGCTGCTCGGAGAACGGAATCCGCAGCGTCAGGATGCGGTCCGGGTGAAAGGCGAGATCGGCGCCCTGGATGGAGAGCAGCGTGCGAATCATGAGGCTGGCCCCCACCAGGAGCACAACGGAAAGCGCCACCTCGGCCACTACCAGGACGCCACGCATCACGCGCTGCCGCACGCCGCCGGAAACGCCGCGGCCTGCCTCCTTGAGCGGCATCAGCAGATCTCGGCCCACCAACTGGAGCGCCGGGGTCATGCCGAACAGCAGGGAAACCACCACCGAGACCACCAGCGTGAACAGCAGCACCGGCGCATTCAGCGCGATCTGGGCTTCGTCGGGGATGGTATTCGGCGGCACCACGGCGATGATGCCGCGCAGTCCCGCGTAGGCCAGCAGCACACCCACAGCACCGCCGCCGAGGGCCAGCACCAGGCTTTCCGCCAGCAGTTGCCGAACGATCCGGAACGTTCCGGCGCCCATTGCCGCGCGAATGGCGATTTCGCGCCGCCGGAACGCGCCTCTGGACAGCAGCAGATTCGACACGTTGACGCACGCGATGAGCAGCAGCAGACCCACCGCGCCGAACAGGATCCACAGGGCATCCTGAATGCCGCTGGGGAATGTCTCCCCAAAGGTCCGCAGGCGGACGCGCCATGGCTTGGGAAAGTCGTCCGGCCAGGTGCGCTCGAGGTCCTCCAGAACCGGCTGCAGGACCGGTTGTCCCGCGGCCTCTCCTGCCTTGCAAACGACGCCGATCGCGTCGTTCCAGACGCGGGACGAAGGTGTCCCGCGCGGACCCGCCCCACCAGACATGCCCAGGCATGGTGGGGCAGGCGGTCTCCGCTTGCACGCTGGTCCCGGAAGCACTCAGCGGGCGGCGGCCGCTGTCGCGGACCTCCGCTTCAAGCGTTCGGCGAGGTTGGCGGTGCGGAGTTCCACCTCCGTCCGCGCCGTCTCTGTGAACGACCTCCACGGTTGCGGCTGCGCGCCGAGGATGTCGCAGATCCGGAGGTAGAGGGCGCTATGCGCCGCTCCCGCCGGAACAGGTTCCTCCGCTCTCACCTCGTACGACCCCTCGTTATACAGGCGAACGCTGATCGCGGAGAGATCGTCGCCCACCAGGACGGCAGCGGCGCCGTGCAGCCGCTGCGGTTGGGGCGCATCCACCACCCAGCCGCCGGTGTTGAGGACGCGGATTCCATCCAGGCAATCGACGAACGGTTTGTGCGTGTGGCCCAGGACGAATGCCATGGATTCCGGCAGGCTGCCCGTTTCCAACTCCAACTGGCGCCGCAGCATTTGTGTGACGTACCAGCGCAGGCCCTCGCTGCCTTCGGGGCTCAGCGGGGCATCTCCTTCGGTCTGACGCCGCTCCAACCCGGTGGCGACGCTTCCGGCGGCTTTGTGCAGGGCGGTTTTCAGCACCCATTCGCGCAGGATCCGCGGCGCCCACTTCGGGACCGGGTACTGGCAGGCGATGCTGTGGGCCAGGGTGTCCGTCAGGCGTTGCAGGCTTTGCTGGTCGGCGCTGGCTTCGAAGATGCTTTCGATATCGGCGCCGATGCGCCCGCAACTGCCCAGCGAGGACCAGAAGAAATCGATCCAGGCACAATTCTCCTTTTCGAGCGTGTACACGTCCTCCGGGGGCTTCTGCTCCGGGAAGCAGAGGCACGCCAGCGTGGAGAAGAAGCGATAGGCCGGTTCGATGAAATGGCCGTGGTGGAAGACGACGGCGCGGCTGCCGTCGCGGACCCCGAAGTTGGGGTAGGCCGTGAGGATCTCGAACCCGCGCTCCCGAAGGTGGGGCAGGCGCCGGGCGATCGCGGTTGCGCTGCCGTTCACCAGGCGATCCTTGCCTGCGAGGTCCATCACCACCTTGGTGGTGTCCCAGGGCGCCTCGATGGCTTCACCGGCCGCGAGCCGGCCCAGGTAGTTCACGAACTGCTCCTCGCGGGCCGCCTGCCACATATGGTGGTCGTGATTGCCGGGCAAGTAGACGATTTCGCCGAACAGTTCACTGTTAGAGGGCATTACGCTCCACAGAAACTGCTCGAAAGCCGTGAGGGCCTGCTGCGAGGGGCAGAGCGCAAGTTCGAGCACGTCGCCGGCCAGGATCAGGCCGGGCTTGGGCGCACCCGGCTGATTGTGCCGCAGCGTTTCCGCCAGACACTCCGCGAGACAACGCAGGGTGGGACTGGGACGCGAACCATCCTTCGTGTCCGTCAGAAGGCTGTCCTCCTCCCCGAGGTGCAAGTCGGAGAGGCAAACATAACGGATATTCGACATCTGTTTCTCCTATAATTACTCTGGACTTGGCTTATGCGAAGAGCAAGCGTGCTGGATGGTGTGGGGCTGGCGTTCCAGGAAGCGATGGCGGGCGTGGTCGGAGACCGGCCGCTGAGCTTCGACGTGCGGATCCGGATCGCCGATCTCAGGCATTTTCTGGACGAACCGGAGCATCGTGCCGAACTGACGGGCACGGTGACGTGTCCCGCCCTGGGCGGAACCGTACCGATTCGCGACGGTGGCTTCCAACTGTTTGTGGTGGACCCCCAAAGCGGCGTGCGCCAGTTGCGGTATTTTTTCCGCTTCACCGCGGCCGATGGGGGCACGTATTACCTGGACGGCCACAAGGACGTCCACGATGACCCCGGCCTGGACGTGGTGAATGACATGACGTGTCTCTCTACCAATGTTCACCACGGCGAAGACGAAACCGCGCCGCTGTACGCGAGCGGTGAATTGCGATTCGGCCTGACCGATCTCCCGGCGCTGCTGGCTTCTTTTCAAGTGGAAGGCGCCACCAGTTGGACCCAGGAACTGGCCGCGCGGGTGGCGTTTGCCTCCTTCGCGTGGGGACACTTGCGCGACGAATATCTGGATAAGGTCCTGCCCTTCTACACCACGCGATATGAAAACCTGGTGGTCGCCGGGCAGTTGCGGACTGGCACGGGCGCCGCGCCGTTCTTCCTGGTTTCCGGAACGCACGACAAAGGGTTCCCGTGGGGCGATGGCGAGCTCTTCTGGGACGTCCTGCTGGCGGTTGGCGACGGCAGCGGGGGCTACCGGCGCTTTGCGATCACCGACCGCGTGCTCACCGGCCTCCGCCTGAACATCACCGACGGCACGTATCGGTACTCGGGGCCGATATTCGCGATTGCGGACGACGGCTGCGCCTCGTTTTCGGAAATGAAGAAGGGTGCGCCGCGGCTTGTGAAGATGCAGGCGGAGATCTCCATCCGGTTCAGGGCGGCCGCGTTTGACGCAGTGTCGTTTCCCTTCCCGCTGGTGGAGCCTGTGGTACGAGATCTCACCTCGGAACTACAGAAGCGGCTGCGCGAGGTGCTGCCCGGCGAGACGGCGCCGGGCATTTTCATCACACCGCATCTGGCAGCCATACAGGGCGGCAGCATTACGCTGGACGGCGAGAGCTGGGAGGTCGATTCGGCGGGTTCCAGCGGGGAATGCGAGCGCGGCAGCTTCCGGAACGTGAAGGAGCCGACGCTGCTCTACGGATACCTGTGCGCACCGCGGCCGGCGGAGGGCTCGGCATGCGTCCAGATTCAGAGCCGGACGTTTCGCAACGACAAGCAGTTTTGGGTGAAAGACCGGGTAGACGCCGCCCTGGGCGCGGCCATTCAGCGCACCAGTTCACCCGAGATCCGCATGCTCGGCGGCAAGTGTACGGTGAAGCCGCTGCCGCCTGCCGGAAAGGCCGGCGAACGCGCCGTGCCCCTGCGCAAAATCGGCGCGGCGATCGTGGAAGTGAACAACGATCACTATCCCACCGCCGTGTTCCAACGCCGCATTGTGGAGGTGGAGGATGCCTCGGGCGCGCGCTGCCTGGCACTAGAGGAGGACATGCGGGCCATGCGGCTGGAGGCGGTGGGCTGCGGCCGCACCACCACGGTGGCCGCAATCCGCGGCGAGGACAAGTTCCAGACTCTTGATGCCGTCCTGGAAGCGGCCCGGTTCGACGATGTGGTGGAAGACAAGCTGCGCGCGTCCGGCAAAGACCGGGCGCTGTTTTCGATCGCAATCAAGCCGAACTTCATGTTCGCCTACGACAAACGCGACCGGTCCACTTACACGGACCCGGAACTGGTGGGCCATCTGGCCGGCCGGTTACGGCGGCGCGGGTTCGCCGCCGTACGCGTGGTGGAAGCACAGTCCACTTACGGGGAGTATTTTGACAAGCGAAGCGTGAAAGAAATGGCTGCCTACCTCGGCTACGACGGCCAGGCAGGATATGAAGTTGTGGACATGACGCTGGATGCGGACGAGCAGCGCAATCTAGGGCCGCACCTGGGAATCCACCCGGTTTCGCGGGCCTGGCGCGAGGCCGATTTCCGCATCTCCTTCGCCAAGAACAAGACGCATGCCTACGCGTACTACACCTTGACCTTGAAGAACATCTATGGCGCCCTGCCCCTGGCCAACAAGTTCCTGGAATACCATTGCAGGCGCGACATCTATCACACCACCATGGAGTACCTCTCGGCATTCCCGGTGGATTTCGGTCTGATAGACGGCTGGCTCAGCGCCGATGGGCCGTTTGGCGTGTTTGCCGCACCGGCGCCCAACGAGACGCGCACCATCATCGGCGGCGCCGACCTTGTGGCGGTGGACTGGGTCGGGGCCAGCAAGATGGGGATCGACCCGATGCTCAGCAAGCACATGGAACTGGCGGTGGGGCTTTTCGGCAAGCCGGAGATTCGCCTCGCCGGCGACGCCAACCCGTATCGTCCCTGGCTGAACGTTCCGGCGGTGGTGACGTTGGCCGCGCGGGAGGGCATGGATGCGGAGCACAGCTTCGGCAACCTGATGTACTCCGTGGCCGCACAGATGGACGAGACGCACTTCCGGCATACCAGCGATGAGTGGCATATCAAGCTATTGCGGCAAATCACCGTGCCGCTGCGGCGCACCTTCTTTCTCCGCACGGGAGAGGAGCCGTCCGCCGCGAATCGATTCTTCAGTCGGCTCTTCTATCGCCTGGGGTATTGAAACGGGGCACTGAATGGGATACTGAAGCATGAATCGACGCACTTTTCTCGCCGGCGCCGGCGCGGCGCCACTCATGTTTGCCACCCCCCAGAAAGTGGACGAAGAGGGATTCACCAGCCTCTTCGATGGCCGCTCTTTGGACGGCTGGAGCGTGCAGGATGGGCCAGAGGCGGCATTCTACGTGAACGACGGCGCCATCGTAGTCCATGAGAGCGCGGGGTATCCCGCGTGGCTCCGCTCCGCGCGCCAGTACGAAAACTTCGATTTCCGCGGCGAGTTTTTCGTCAAGGGTTGGACCAACTCCGGCATCTATTTGCACGCGCCCGAGCATGGGCGCAACATGTGGTGCGGCATGAAGATCAACATCTTTCATCAGGTGGACGCCACGCCCGCGCCGGAATCCATGGGCTCCATCTTTCCGGTAGCGGCGCCGCTCAAGGTCAACGTCAAGAACCAGGGCGAATGGAACTCCTTCCGCATCTTGATGGATTGGCCGCGGCTGCGCGTGTGGACCAACGAGGAGCCCGTGCAGGATCTGGATCTGGAAGCCGTGCCGGAACTGCGCCACCGCCTGCGCAGCGGGTATCTGGGGCTGGAGTCGCTGTCCTACCCGATCCGCTTCCGCAACCTGCGCGTCCGCGAACTGCCGTCGAGAGTCGCGTGGACGCCGCTTTATGAGACGCCGCCGGACCTCGCCAAGTGGCACATCTCCGATGGCAAGCCGGTGTTCCAGGCTCTAGGCGGCGTGCTGCACTCCGACGGTGTGGGCCACCTGGCCACGCTGGAGAAGTTCCGCGATTTCGAGTTGCAGATGTACGTGCGCCACGCCTGGCATCACAATGGGGGCATCCTGTTTCGCACCGCGGGACGTGGATCGAACGGCCGCCACTATGAGATCCAGTTGCACGACGTGGAGGGCGCGCACTATCCCACGGGGTCGCTGTATTCCTTCAAACGCGGGCTCTATCCCCGCATCGAAGCCGGCCAGTGGTGGCTGCTGCAAATGCGCGTCAAGGACAACACGTGCCTGACCCGCATCAACGGCGAGACCGTCATGGAATACAGCCGGCTGGAGAACCTGGAAGAAGGACCCATCGAACTCCAGGCGCATGACGCCGGGCGGTGGAC
>JAPKZC010000557.1 GCA_026394025.1 Candidatus Solibacter sp. | reverse complement strand
CCGATTGCGGCGTGACGCTCTCCTTGAAGAACTGCTTCGGCAACCTTCCGGCGTCCATCTACGGCGACGACGCCGGCGTGGACGACCCCAACGAAAAGCCCACCAAGGGACGCAGCGACGTGGTCCACTTCGCCAAACGGCAGCCGGCGAAAATCGCGCCGCCGGAACTTCATCCCAACCAGGGGATCAAGAGCGGGGGCTATCGCGTGTCGCGCGTGGTGGCGGATCTGGCGGTAGTGCGGCCCATCCACCTGGCGATCATCGACGGCGTGGAATCCACCGCCGGCGGCGAGGGTCCGTGGATCCGCGGGGTGCGCGTGGTCAAACCTGGAGTGCTCGTCGCCGGGCTGAACCCGGTCTGCACTGATGCGGTCTCTACGGCCGTCATGGGCTACAACCCTCGCGCCACGCGCGGTGTGCCGCCGTTCCGCAACGCCGACAACACGCTGCTGCTGGCCGAGGCCCACGGCGTCGGCGCTGCCGACCTGAAGCGTATCGAGGTGCGGGGCGTCTCCATCGAGCAGGCCCTATACCGCTACGATGGATAGTAGATGCCCACGCGCCAGCGGACCCACGGGTCCTATCGCGTCTTCCGGCTGACATCCTGGGAGGCGTTCCTCAAACTGATCGTCCAGCCGCCGTATTCCAACTGGGCGTTCCGCGGCGAGCGTGATGAGCGCTGGCCCCTCTACAGTTCGCTCTCCCGCTACCTGAAGAATTTCGGTGTGGATCAAAAAGCCTGGCCGGAACAGGAAAGCCGTATTCTGCGCGTCTTCAAGCGCAAGGCCCACCAGTTCCTGGTGCAGCCGCCCGAGCCCGACGACGATTTCCAGTGGTTGGCGCTGATGCAGCACCACGGTGCGCCCACCCGGTTGATCGATTTCACCTGGTCGCCCTATGTGGCCGCGTTCTTTGCGCTGGAACGTACGCTGAACGACGGCGTGGTCTGGGCCATGAATCCCAGCGCCATCGACAGCAGCCGCGCCGAGAAGCCGCGGCGCATGGACCCGCGCAACAAGGGCAACTTCAGCCGTTTTTACCTCAACGGCAAGCGCCGGTTTATCTGGATGGGCGAACCGCACACCATGAACCGCCGCCTGATCGCGCAGTCCGGCACCTTTGCCGTTCCCGGCGTGCTCGATGTGCCCATTGAAGAGATGCTGAGCGATCGCGACCAGGCGAACATCCTGGCCAAGTTCGTGCTGACCAACGCCGTGCGCGAGGTGGGCATGCGCGAACTCTACCGCATGAACATCACCTACGCGACGCTGTTCCCGGATCTCGATGGCCTGGCTCGTTCCATGGGCTACGAACTGGAGTTCCACTGGGCGTACAATCCGCGCACGATGGAGAAGTTCAGAACGTAACGACCTAGAATCGGAACAGGTAGCTGACTTTGGCAAAGAACTGGCGCGCCGTGGTGGTCGAGGGGAAACCGATGGGGCGGACGGTGCCGTTGAACAGTCCCAGGTTTTCCAGATGGTCCGTGTACCCCACGTAGATCGCCGTGCCGGGATGGATCAGGTAGGTCAGCAGGGCGTCGCCCGTGATCCGCTTCTGCCGCCGCAGGTCGATCAACGCCGCATTTTCGAGCACCGCGTTGTAGTCCACAATCGCGCGCAGGGAAAGCGCCCGGCTGAACTGGTAGTTGACGCGGGTGCGGGTCAGATGATTGACGAAGACGCTGGCCTGTGCGGTCCGCAGGCGGGTCAGGTAATAGGCTTCGTCGATCTTGAGACGTGCGATTGGTCGCAGGGTGAAGCCCACTTGTAGATCGCTGCCATTCGCCAGGAACGGAGCGAGGCCGGCTGCCGGATTGTAGTTGATGCGCGTTCCGGCGGCATAGTTGAAGTCGAACGTGGCGCGCTTGAAGTACTCGGTGTGCAAGCCGATATTGGCATCGTGGCGGTTGAAGTTGATGTTCTGGAAGCGCTCGAAGTTATGCGAGAGGGTGGCCCCGATATAGGTGCTGCCCACCATCTCCAGATCGAAACCGCCACCGGTGCGCCAATCCTGCTGGACGCCGTGGTGGTCCACATTCCAAGTTTGGCCGGCCCTCGGGCTGAAGCCGAGCACACGCTTGCTCTTGGGACGGAAGCGGCGCATGAGAAACTGGTTGGCCTGGCGCATGTTGACGCGTGGAACGTATCCCAGATCCGTGTGGAAGCCCTCGCTGCGGTCGACGTAGTTCGCGTCGTAGATCCACTTGCGGTTGAAGTGGAAAATGTCTAGGTTATAGGCCGGGCCGCCGCTCTGTGTGCCATCGGACTCGCGCGTCTGGCTGGTCATCATCTGGCCGGCGAAGGTCCAGTCATCGTTGAGCTTGAGCCGCGTGTCGAGAGCCGCGACGCGATTGTAACTGCTGCCAAACTGGCGGTCGGTAACCAGCAGGCCGGCGTTCGATTTGCCGAATTCGCGCTGCACGCGGACCACTCCGATGGCGGCGCGTCTGCCGAAATTCGGATCGGCCGGGTCTATTCCCGTGCCCGGCGCGCGATCGTCGGCGGCCAGCACGCCCAGGTTCCAGTGGCCCAACTTTCCGGTAATGCGTCCGCCGAATTCGGGGTCCACGATGCGGCGCGAAAAGAAGAGGTTCTCCGGGGTGGAAAAATAGCCGGTGTTTTCCAGAAAGAACGGCCGCTTCTCCGGGAAGACAACTTCGAAGCGCTGGTTAACGGTGACCTGCGGGTCGTCGGATTCCACCTGGCTGAAATCGGGATTGAGCGCGACATCGAGCGTGAGCGTGTCGTGGATCACCGCCTTGGCGTCCAAACCCGGGCGGAAGTCCTTCTTGCCGCGGAAAGCCGGGACGCCGGGGCCGGACTGGTCCAGGAAATGCGAACTGCTGAAGGCGGCATACGGAATCAGTTGCAGATTGCGCCCGGGAGAGATGTTCTCCAGACCGGTCATCTTTCCGAATTGCGGCACGAAGCCGGCCTTCTGGGCAATGTACGGCCAGAAGGAGCTCTCGTTATTGGTCGGGATGGCGCGGAACAACCCGAAACCCCAGGTCTGCACGGCTTGGGAGGCAAAACGCAAGCTGCGGAAGGGGATGGCCATCATGGCGATGAATCCATCGGGTGTCAGCCTACCCTCCGAATACCAGAGGGTATCGAAGCTGAAATCGTCGCCTTGGCCTTCGGTCTCCGCGGCATCGGCCTGTATGCCGAGGGGATTGACAAAGAATTCGTAGGCGCGCTGGCCGGAATGGTAGGTATCGAAGAAGACGCCGACCAGATCGTCGCTCATGATGTCCTCGCGTTTGGCCATCCGGGCGCGAGTCTGGCCCGTCGGCGAAGCGCAGACGAAAACCGCGTAGAAGTTCTGATTGTCGTAGCCAATCCAGGCGGAGGTCCTACGGCTGACCGGCACCCCGTCGCCCGGTTGGCGCTGGCGGAAATCGTCCACGCGCCGCATGTCTGCCCGCGACGCGCCGTTCAGAAACTGCTCGATTCGGGGCGGGCTGTTCAGCTTGGGAACCTGAATGTCTTTGATCTGGACGGCCGCCGGCGGTGACGGTGCGGGCTGTGCACACAGGGACACAATGAGCGTGCCCAACCACAACGCTCCGGCCGCAGGTCGA
Organism: Candidatus Solibacter sp.; assembly: GCA_026394025.1. Lineage (GTDB taxonomy): Bacteria > Acidobacteriota > Terriglobia > Bryobacterales > Bryobacteraceae > Solibacter. The sequence continues at coordinate 6,633 of JAPKZC010000557.1, read as the reverse complement.
ACCATCCATTGCACTATACGCGCGGGTTGCACTTCGGTTACCAAATCCTCCATGCTACAATCGGGGAAAATACCAGAAGAGGTGCCCATTATGGCCCAGGAAAAAGATGTCTCCCGCCGTGAGTTCGTGAAGGCCGCCGGAGTGGTGTCAGCGGTGGCCGCCGCTATCCCCGCGGTACATGGCGCTCCCGCCATCCAGAAGGTTCGCGCAGCGAACGACCAGGTGCAGTTTGGCATCATCGGCACCGGCAGCCGGGGGCAATACCTCCTGAAGCACCTCAAGGGCATTGACAACGGACGCTGCGTCGCGGCTTGCGATATCAATCCCGAGAGTCTTAAGAAGGGCGTCGACTATATCGGCAGCAACCCGAAGCAGTACAAAGACTATCGCGAATTGCTCGCCTCGAAGGAAGTGGAAGCGGTTTTCGTCACCACCCCTCTGTTTGTTCACTTCCCGGTGACGAAAGATGCCCTGATGGCCGGCAAACACGTTTTCTGCGAGAAGTGCCTGGTGTTCAAGCCAGAGGAAGTGCACGCCCTGCGCGCCCTCCATCTCGAGCATCCCAAGCAAGTTCTCCAGACCGGGTTGCAGCGCCGCTACAGCCAGTTCTACCAGACCGTAAAGCAGATGGTGGATAAAGGCATTCTGGGCAGGGTGCACCACATACACGCCCAGTGGCACCGCAACATGATCAACAAGCCGAGCTCGCTGTGGACCATGAAACCGGACGGTGAAAAGAACATCGCCAACTGGCGCCTCTACCGCTCGATGTCGGGCGGCATTGCAGCAGAGCTCACTTCGCACCAGGTTGATGTGGCGGATTGGATGTTCGGATCGCAGCCGGAGTTCGTCATGGGCCTGGGAAGCCTGGACATCCTGAAAGACGGCCGCGACGTTTACGACAACATCCAACTGATCTACAAATACCCCAACGGTCAGAAGATGACGTACTCATCGATCAGTACTAACCAGTTCCTGCCGTACTTCAACGGAAACCGGGCCGAGATGGGCGAGATCATTATGGGCACGGAAGGAACCATCGAACTGACCGTGGGCGGCGACAATCCCGGAGTCACCTTCCAGCCTCCGATTGCGTGGTGGTATCGCGAGCCGCCCAAGGCGGCCGCGGAAGTCACCAAGGCGGGCGAGAAGAAGAAGGAAGTCGTCGCGGGCGCCTCAATGGTGGCAGGGAGCGGCGCCATGGGACCCATCCCCATCCTCACCGGCGACATCGATCTCACGGGCAAGGAGAGCTTCATCGATAAGGAAGTGAAGTTCGCCAAACGCTGGCTGACCAGCAAAGGCGTGATGCTACAGGAAGAGCGACGCAATCCGGTGGACGTGGAACTGGAGAGCTTCTTCGACTGTTGCCGTTCCGGTAGGGCGCCCATTGCCAATATGGAAATCGGCATGGCCGATTCGGTGGCCGTGATTCTCTCCAATCTGGCCATGGACGAAGGGCGCAAGGTGTACTTCAACGAGATCGAGAAGATGGGCAGGCCTGCGGTACCCGCCAAGAAGGGGTAGCAGTACCTCTTCTCACAATCGATTGATCAGACTCGCCACGTAGCCCGCGCCGAAGCCGTTATCGATGTTCACAACCGTGACGTTGCTGGCGCAACTATTCAACATGCCGAGCAACGCGGCGAGTCCATGAAAGCTGGCACCGTATCCCACGCTGGTGGGCACCGCAATCACCGGGCACGAAACCAGGCCGCCGACCACGCTGGGGAGCGCGCCCTCCATGCCGGCGCAGACCACCACCACGCGCGCCTCAGTGAGCCGTTCGCGACTACTCATCAGGCGATGAATGCCCGCGACTCCGATGTCGTGGATGGTATCCACGTCATTGCCCATCAGTTCCGCCGTCACCTGCGCTTCTTCCGCCACCGGGATATCGCTGGTGCCCGCGCAGACCACGGCGATTCGTCCCTTGCCGTGCAGGGTGCGGTCGCGCCAGAAACGGATGGCTCCGGAAAGCGGGAGATACTCGGCGTCCGGGAGTTGGGCTGTGACCAAGGCGGCGCACTCGCGGTCGGCGCGCGTAATCAGGACATTCTTCGCGTTGGCCAGCAGGGTTCGCGCAATGGCAACCACTTGCTCTGGCGTCTTGCCCTTGGCGAAAATCACTTCCGGCATGCCGTGGCGCAGGGCGCGATGGTGGTCCACCTTGGCGAATCCCAGATCCTCAAACGGCATGTGCCGCATGCGCCCCATGGCTGCTTCGGTATCTATCGCACCGGTGCGCACCTGCTCGAAAAGCGCCCGTAGTTGGTCCTGGTCCATGACGCCAGAATATCAGAAGCGCCCCCAAGGGCAATTCGCCACCTTAGGTCTGGGACATTGGATCCATACGGTGCCCAACTAAAGTACTAGATGGATCCTTGGAAAATACAGACTTTAGGGCTATTGTGCTCTTCTCGTCGAAGACCGAAGATAGAATCCATGAATACAAGCACAGACAGTACAGGTGCTCACGTCGGAGGACTCCCCGAGCGTCGGGGCACCAACAGGTTCCCGGTTCGTGAGGACATCCGTTATCGGGTAGTCCAGTCCAGGTCGATCAACGTCAGCGGTTGCGGAGCTACGCTGAACATCGGCAGTGGCGGAATTCTGTTCACCACCCAGGAGAAACTGCCGGTCGGGCGTATGGTTGAGTTGAGCGTGAACTGGCCGGCGAGGCTGGATGGCATTTGCCCTCTTCAATTCGTCGCCATGGGGCGCGTAGTCCGGTCCGACGGACAGAGAGCAGCCGTTCGAATCGAAAGATACGAGTTCAAGACGCGCAGTATGAACAGTATGACGGCGGCCGCAGCCGGGTAAATTTCCCGTCGAGCCTGCTTCACGCGTCGCGGTTGCACCCTGTCCATGTCAAATGCAGGCAGGCACACCGCAATGTACTCAGCACCATCCGCCTCAGGTGTGCTGTAGCGCACCCACTCGCCCCGACGCTCTATCACGGCCTGCCCTACTGCCTGTTCGTCCAGCGAGCCTCCACGATAATCCACGCGCAAGATACCTCGCAATACTGTCGTAAACTCGGCGAATTCCTGGGTTTGGCGGGGTTCCTGCCATCCACCGGGCTTTGCATGTGCGCAAGGCTGGCTTGGCTGGTGGCCGAATTCACCCGTCCAACATATTCGTCGGCCAACGTGGGATTATTGCCGGAGGCCTCGACCCGCGTCGGCTTGGCGATCAATGTAGGCACGGTTTTCCTCCCTGATTGCATCCATCGGTCGGGGTCCGCTCCACCTTCTTCGACACTGTCAGTGGCTCAATTCCCCGTGGCGGCTATGGCTTCCAGCAGCGCTCCCACTCTTTCCGGAGAACCGACGAACAGACCGCGCGGCATCTGGCGGAACTTCAAAATCTGCCGATACAGGGCATCTTCCATGGTGGAGTCGACGCCCCTGCCGACCAGGTACTGCCGGCGGAGGCCGATGTCGTGATTGATTTTCGGCGCCGGCGCGTGCGCCAGCGTTCCGGAGGCTGGTTTCGCATCCGACGCCGCCTCCGCCCGCAGCTTGATTGCGCGCAACCACATGCGCCGGATAAGCGCGCTTCCTGGATCATTCATTCGCCAATAGGTGGCAACCCCCCGCAGGATGCCGAGTTTCATCACGATCTTGAGAAGTGGGACCTGGTGGAATGCTTTGAATTCGTCAGGCGCCAACACTCTTGCCCCGCGCCCGGTCCCGGCTCGGCTAATCCGTCGCTGGGCCGACTGTGGGGCGCCACGGGCGCAAAATCAGCTTGACGTCAACTCTGTAATAGGCAATATATATATCATCATGTCAATAGATCCCCGCGACTTTCTTCCTCTGCACAACAACTGGTTCCACATTTTGCTTTCCCTGGCCGGCAGCGAACAGCATGGGTACGGAATCATGCAAGAGGTCTTGCAGCGGACGGACGGGACCGTGCACCTTTGGCCGGCCACACTCTACGGCTCGCTGAAGCGGCTGATTAGCGGCGGGTTGATCGAGGAGTCCGGGGAGCGGCCGGCGCCGGAACTGGATGACGCGCGCCGGCGCTACTACAAGCTGACACGACTGGGACGGCGGGTGCTCGACTTGGAATGTGAGCGCATGGAAGAGATGCTGCGGATGGCGCAACCGCAGCGCAAACAGGAGGCCTACGAATGAATCGTCCATTGAAGACCTGCCTGGCCCTGCATCGGTGCCTGGCGAACGCCTATCCTCACGAATTCCGCATGGTCTACGGCGAAGACCTGGACCGGTTGGGGGAAGACGCAATTCCAGAAGCCTGGCGGCGGTACGGCCTGTTTGGACTGCTGCGGCTGCTAGCCGATATTGCGGTCCGGTTGCCCGCCGAGTATCTCGCCGAGATCCGGCAAGACGTGGTTTATGCGCTGCGTGGGATGGCCCGGTCGCCGGGGTTCACGGCCGTCGGCGTGCTTTCGCTGGCAATCGGGATCGGTATGTGCAGCGTGGTCTCGAGCGGATCGAATGCCGTGCTGGGCCCGCTTCCCGGTGCGCGCGATCCAGGTGAGCTGGTAACGCCGCGAAGACAGGTTTCCTACCCGTATTTCGAGCACTATCGCGACCAGCAACAGGTTCCGGTCCATGCGACGGCGTTCCTCACCATGGTTCCATTCGCTGTGGCTCCCACCAGCGACGGGAACGCCAGAGCGGAGCGCGTCTATGGGCACCTGGTGTCGCCCGAGTATTTCTCGACCCTGGGCGTGACGCCGGCGGCGGGACGTTTCTTTTCTCCAGAGACCGAGAAATCCGGCATGGCCCCGGTAGCAGTGATCAGCGACCGATTCTGGCGCAGGTATCTGAACGCGGACCCGCAGGCCGTAGGACACCGGGTGCGGCTGAATGGCCAGTTGACGACCATCGTCGGCATCGGGCCGAGGGATTTCCTGGGGATGTGGCCGTGGAATCCCGCGGACCTGTTTGTGCCGGTGACGTGCGGTTCCGGGCTGGCGCCTGAACTCGGCGGCGACGTTCTCCACCGGAGCGATCTGGAGATGTTCCGCATGGTGGTGCGGCTGCCACACGGAGTAGGCATTACCGCGGCCAGCGCCGCTCTGGATACGGTGACTCGCGCGCTGGACCAGCAGACGCCCGACGCGGAACGCGATCGCGACCGCCAGAGCCGGCAATTGCGCCTGATTCCGGCCGGAACCATCATGCAACTCTCACCCGAGTCGCGTGGGTTCGCGTACATCTTCAATTTCGTCCTGTGGGCGATGGTTTTGTCGCTGCTGTGCGCCAACCTGGCCAATCTGCTGCTGGCGCGCGGCAGCCAGAGGCGGCGCGAGATCGCGGTCCGCCTCTCGGTGGGCGCGAGCCGGGCGCGCCTGGTCCGGCAGTTCCTGACAGAGAGTATTCTCCTGTCGCTGGCCGGCGGCCTGGCCGGCATCGTAGTGGCCTACTGGATCACCCACGCGATGTCGTCTCTGCAAGTGTCCTCGCAGATGCCGCTGCGGACCGACTATCGTCCCGATTACCGCATTTTCGCGCTCACTCTGGCGATCTCGTTGGGTAGCGGAATTGCCTGCGGCCTGGGTCCGGCGCTGGCCAGTGTGCGCACCGACATCGGGCTGGCGCTGAAAGAAGGCGCCGCGGCCGCGCCCCGCGGCTATCGCCGGTTCGGGTTGCGCAACTTCTTCGTGGTAGCCCAGGTTGCCGCGTCCCTCATGCTCCTGCTGGTCACCGGCTTCATGGTCACCGGTTACCGGAACACCACGCGCCTCGACCCCGGCTTCGACACCGCCAATCTCGACCTCTTCTCGATCGACCCGGCCCGCGACGGGTATTCGGCGGGGAAATCGGAAACGCTTTTCGCCAGGCTGCCCGAGCAGATCTCGCGTTTGAGCGGCGTGCGCGCGGTGGCACTGGCGGGCGGCGTGCCGTTTTCCAACGTGTTTACCGACAGGCCCAATACCCGTGTTTCGTCCACAACCGGCGCCGCGGACGGCCGCCAGGTCTGGTGCGACGTCTTCCGCGAGCGCATCGGAGCGAACTACTTTGCCACGCTTGGCGTGCCCCTGGTGGGCGGGAGCGAGTTCGACACTCGGGACGAGCAAAGCGGATCTCCGCCGGGTACGGCCACGCCAGCCGTGATCAATCAAACGGCCGCGCGCGCGCTATTCGGCGCGGACGCTCCCGTCGGCAGGCGCATTCACGAGGGCGGGGCCAGCTACACGGTGGTTGGCGTGACGCACGATGTGCGTTCCGGGTTCCTCCCGCCCACACCGATCGCGACGGTGTTCCTGCCGCTTACCGCAGAGTGGTTTGTGCGGAGCCGGGCGCCGCGCGCCACGGTTTTGGCGCGCGGCACGGGGGGCGTAGGGACGCTGGCCGCAGTCCGCGGCGAACTGGCCTCACTCTATCCCGATCTCACTGTCTTCAATGCGCAGACCATGCGGGAGAACCTCGACAAGATGAACTCGTTCGTAGAGTGGAGTTCGGCGATCTATGTCGTACTGGGCCTATTTTCGCTGCTTCTGGCCTGCATCGGTCTGGGCGGCGTGACGGCTTACGCGGTGGCGCAGAGGCGGAAGGAGATCGGCATACGCATGGCGCTGGGCGCGCGCAGCGGCCAGGTGAGGAGGCTGGTACTGCGCGAGGGAACCGCCTTGATCGCTGCCGGCACTCTGCT
>JAPKZC010000287.1 GCA_026394025.1 Candidatus Solibacter sp. | reverse complement strand
TTGGCCGCCGTCTTTGCCCGGATGGCTTCCTGGTTGAAGCTGGCGGCCTTTTGCCAGTCGCGCAAATCTCCATAGCAGGAAGAGAGGTTGCCCGCCCGGATGGCGGCGTTTCCCGCGATCTTCGACTCTCTGGCCAGAATGAGGGCGCGCTCCAGGTAGGGGAGGGCGGTTCTTGGATCCGCCTTCATCATGTAAGTGCCGCCGGTCTCTGCGAGCGACGTTTCGAGGAGTGACTTGGCTCCGAAGCGTTCGTCCAGAGCCACGCTTTGCAAGTGAATCTGGATCGCCCGGTCGTACTCACCCAGTTGCGAGTAGCAGGTAGCCAGGTTGCTGCGGGCCCTGGAGTAAAGCATTCGTGACCGGGGTCCGGCCAGGGCAGCCGCCCTTTCAAAGTACGGAATCGCTTCATCGTAGCGCCGCCGCTCAAAACGGATCGCTCCCAGGTTGACCTGCACCCCGGCTTCGGAGTACGCCGAATGCACGGCGGGCACTCGCGCCAGAGCGGCCCGCAGGACAACCTCCGCCTCATCGTAACGCCGGCGGAGAATCAACCGGCTCCCCTGGAGGGGCTCGATATCCAGCAGTACGTCTTCGGCTCTCGCCGCCTCCGCGGCCCGGTGGGCGGCGCCCAGGAGAGCCTCGCCTTCATCCGCGCGGCCCGTCGTGGACATGGCCCACGCTTCCATCATCATCTTGCGTGCCGCCAGCGCCTCGAATTCCGGCTTTGGCGGCACGTCCTCCCGCAGTTGATTCAGCACTTCCCCGGCGCGGCGGCTGTAGAGCAGGACTTCGCAGCGCAACAGGCGGAACTTCCATTGGTAGACAAGATCGCGACGCGAAGCGGCCGACGCTATCCCGTGTTCGGCGGCTAACTGCGCCTTCGTCAACTCACCGGCGCGCAGACCGTCCGACGCGGCGTCAAACAGGGCATCGAGACGCTCCGGCCGGAGGCCGCAACCGGACAGGAACAGGATTGCCGCCAACAGGAAGCGCATCGAGCTAGACGGGGGGCCATGTACTGGGCTTGGTCTCGCCTTCCGCCGCGCTCACTTCCCCGCCATCCTCGCTACCCAACTGGAAGCGCACCATGGTGAGGCGGCGCGAATCGCCGGTGATGAACATCTCGCCAAAGTAGATCTTGCCGAAGTTCGGCACGCGCACGACGTGGCCGTGAATGGTGGCCGTGGGATGCGGGGCGCCATCCCAGCGGATTTCCTGCACGATGGTGCACTTCACGGTTCCCTTGGCTTCGGGGAAGCCGCTGACCTGGTCGACGCCGCTGACCGCGGGCAGGAAGAGGCGCGCGTGGTGCGGAGCCAACCCCGCGGAATGGCGCCTGGCGAGCTTATCTTTGGTATCGCACTCGCAGTAGAACTCTTCGGCCAGGGTGATGGCGAGGCGGGAATCGTCGATGCGGACACCTTCCAGGACGTTGCCTTCCAGGCGTATGACGGGCTGTTCCTGGCCCACCGCGCTGTGGGAGACGAGACCCATGGCGGCGTGCGCCACGTGGACCCGGCCCAGGATCACCAGGCCATGCACGGCGGCGCGCACCCGTGTCTCCGTGGGCGCCGCATCGAAGGCGACCGCTCCGGTTGTGGTGGCCAAACCGGCGGCGGCATCCACGTAATCGCCATGGGCGCTGGTTGACACCGCTTCGAAGGAGACCCACTTATCCAGCTTCTGCGGACCGAGATTGCTTTCCGAGAACCCGCCGGTGACAGGCAGGGAACTGCTGCCCTGCACGGGCAGCAGCCGGCTTTCCGGACGGCGAATGTGCGCGGACACTCCGGAAGCGTGTCCGTGGAAGATGTGGCGTCTGGGGTGAAGGTTAGGCATCGAGTTGCTCAGTTGAATTGGACGGAGAAGGGATAGCGGGCGATCTCGGCGCCCTGCCGATCGCGCAAGCGGAGTACCCAGGCCCCGGGCTCGGCGATGGCGGAATTGGGCAGCACGACGATCAGGGGCGAGCCGGCCGGTGGAGCTTGCGCGGCGCCGTGGTGGCGGATGGCGCCGCCCGGCGCGATCACCTCATAGGTGAGAGGGACGCCGGGGAGGGCGGAGTTAACGTCCAGGGAGAGGAGCGACAGAGCCTGGTCGCGGCGGAGAGTGAGCGTCTGTTCCTCGCCGCGGGCGGCAGCACGCAACACCATTGGCGAGAGCGCCTGCGGAGTGCCCGCCCAGCGTAACGACGGAATCAGGACGAAGGCCTGCCAGGCGGCCAGGCAGGCAAGCGCGAGGGCGGCCATGGATGGTACAAGCGCAGCCGGCGACAGCCAGGAAGACCATCCGCGGCGGGGCACTTCCCGTACAATGCTGGTGTGCGGCCGGATGGCGGCATCCTCGGCACAGACAGCCTTGACGCCGCGGGCCAGCGCGGCCCCGGTGCGCACGTCGTCGGCGCAGGCGGGGCAGTCGAAGTAGTGAGCTTCGAAATCGAACCGTTCGGGCTCACTCATTTCGCCGAGAAGGTAGCGCTCCGAGGCCTTGGTGGCAAGTGCGTGTTGATGCTGCATACTCATCCCATTGGTGTCGCGCGGTTGGCTTTCGTTGCAACCCGCCGCAGATAGCCGGTGCGGAACCGCTGTTTGGCGCGGTGTACCAGGACGCGCAAATACTCGCGATCCACCTGTAAAACGCGGCACACCTCGCCCTTGTCGCGCTCATCGAAGAAGAGCCAGCGGAGGATCTTGCGGTCTTTTTCGGGAAGTTCGGAGAGCACACTCCGGACCTGGGTCCGCTCTTCTTCGTCGGACAGCGCGGTATCGGCTGGAATCTCCCCGGAGACGCGGTCTTCGGCGGGTTCGGCGACCCGGGCTTGCGCGCGGTAGACCTCGAACAGGACGTTGGTACAGACGGAATTCACGAAAGAGCCGAGGGCTTCGGGACTGTCGATGCCGGACTGGCGAAGAGTCTTCAGGACGCGAAGAAAGGTTTCCTGGGTAACGTCCTGGATCAGTTCGGGAGCGCGCAGCCGGGAGCGCAGCTTAATGGCCAGCAATTCGCCGAAGTACGAGACGAAATCGCGCTCGGTTTCCGGGTCGGAATGGGTGAGCCGGCGCACATACTCGGCATCGAAGACCTGACGCTCCACAATGATCGCTATTATACAGCCAGTGCACGGGTGGACGCTGAGAAGGCGGGAAACACAGACGCACAAACGGGCGCGGCAGGATGAAGGAGCACCCCACCTAAGGGTTCGCGCACAGGCCTCCGAACCTGTGCGCAAACGCTTCGCAGGGTGGGCCGGCTGAACATCGCGAAGAAGGCTGGCCCGATCCCCGGCTTCTCACCGGGGCGTTGATCATTAGTGCAGAGAAGGCGCGGAGCGTTTCAGCGCGAAGATAAAATTTTGTGCGATACGATTCGGGCTCCCGGCGCACCAAAATAAACGAAACCCATTTTCACGAGAAGCGCGATGAACCTGCATATCCCAGATGTCAGAATCCTCGAAGTCCACCCCGCCCCCTGGAATGATCTGCACAGTAGCTGCCAACCTTCATCGATGCTCGAGGAGCGGAACGACCTGGGCCTTCCGCTCCTGCTGCACGCCGTCAGAGACGCGGCGAATTTGGGTTACAACTTCTTGAACGTCGGCGGCGCGGAGCCGCTGAGCTACCCCGGATTGCCGGCCCTGTGCCGGGAGGCGCACCGGCATGGAATGCTGACCTCCATGATTACGCGTAGCACGGCGCTGACGGCGCCGCAGTTGGCGTGGCTGCGTTTCTCCGTGGATCTGCTGGGCGTGGAGATTG
>JAPKZC010000644.1 GCA_026394025.1 Candidatus Solibacter sp. | reverse complement strand
CGCGCGGACCAGCGCTTCGGTGATCTTCGCCGCGATGCCGCGTTGCAGGAAGAGACGGCGCGTCGTGGTGCAGCGCTGTCCCGCCGTGCCGACGGCGCCGAATAGCACGGCGCGCAGCACCAGATCGGGTTTGGCATCGTCCATCACGATGATGCCGTTGTTGCCGCCCAGTTCCAGAATCGAGCGGCCCAGGCGCTGTGCGATCACTTCGGAGACATCGCGGCCCACCTCGGTCGATCCGGTAAAGCTCACCAGCGGAATGCGCGGGTCGCGCACCAGGCTCTCCGCCACCGGCCGGCTCGGTCCCACGACCAGATTGAACACGCCCTTCAAACCGTGCCGGTCGAACACACGGTTGACGATCGTCTGTACCGCGACCGCCACCAGCGGGGTGTCCGACGAGGGCCGCCACACCACGCAATCGCCGCACACCGCCGCGATCATGGCGTTCCACGCCCACACCGCCACCGGGAAATTGAACGCGCTGATCACACCTACGATGCCGAGCGGGTGCCACTGCTCGTACATGCGGTGCCCGGGGCGCTCGCTGTGCATGGTGAGGCCGTAAAGCTGGCGCGACAGGCCGACCGCGAAATCCGCGATATCGATCATCTCCTGCACTTCGCCCAACCCTTCGGGCAGAATCTTGCCCATCTCGAGCGAAACCAGTGCCCCCAGATCCTGTTTATGGGCGCGCAACTCGTCGCCGATTTCACGCACGATTTCGCCGCGCTTCGGCGCCGGCGTCATGCGCCATTCCAGAAAAGTTTCGGCCGCGCGCGCCATCACGGCTTCGTATTCCGCCAAACCCGCCATGCGCACGCCCGCCAACGCTTCGCCGGTGGCGGGACAGTAAGAAATCAGCTCGCTACCCGCGGGTTGGGCGATCCAGTCTCCATGACAGGCGCCGGAATTCACCGCCTCGATGTGCAGTCTCTCAAGAAGTTCGGGAACAACCTGGTTCGCGGTGAGCACGCTCTCATTCTAGCCCGTGCGTCGCGGTATGGCCCCCGCGCCCCCTATAACTGATCTTCGTACTGTTCCACCGCCACGCGCACCAGTTGGCCGCGCGTGCGCACGCCGGTCTTCTGGAACAGACTTTGTAGGATGGCCTTCACGTAGCTTTCCGAGATTTGCAGCCGCCAGGCAATTTCCTTGTTGGACAGCCCTTCCAGGACAAAGCGCAGCACCTTGCGCTGCCGGTCATTGAACGCCGGTGGGGCCGCCTGCGGCGATGCCGCGGGATCTTCGCCGATCGCCGCGAACGAGCGGTCGAACCAACTGCCGCCGGCGGCCACCGTGCGGATCACTTCCGCCAGTTCGCTGAGTTCCCCCTGCTTGAGAAAAATCCCGTTCACGCCCTGCCGCATCAAGCGCCGGGCTTCGGTGTCGCTGACCCACGCGGTCACCACCAGCACCCGCCCTTCATAGCCAATCTGCCGGGCGGCGGGTAGAAACTGCGATGCCCGCTCCGCTCCCAAATCGTGGTCCAGCAGCACCAGATCGAAGGCCTGCTGCGAGAGCAGCGTCAACGCGTCCCGAATGCTGGCGCAAGCCTCAACCACCAGATTCGAGTCGGCGGCCAACGCCATGGCCACGCTCTGCCGGAACAGCGCGTGGTCGTCGATCAGCAGGGCGCGGGTCGGCCGGTTGGCTGGTGCGCTCTCTGGCATCACCCTTCCACCTGATTCTCCACCGGCCACAGCTCCACTGTAAAGCAACTGCCGGGGCCCTCGGGATCGTAGCGCAGTCCACCACCATGAGCGCGCAGAATGGCGCGCGAGATGTACAGGCCCAGCCCGAAGGAATGCGCTCCCGCCTGAAAGGGCTGGAAGAGTTCCTCCGGTTGCGCCACGCCGGGGCCGGAATCGCGGAAATGTATCGCCACCAGGTCGCTTTCCACGGCCACGGAGATGCGCACTTCGCGAACCGGGCGGCCCTCTAGCGCCTGCACGCTGTTGCGCGCCAGGTTGACGAAGACCTGCAACAGGCTGTGATGGTCGGCCTGCACCAGCGGCAACCCCTCGCCCACCTCCCAGACCAACGAGATGCCGCCCTCGCGTAGCCCCGGTTCGATCACGATCCGCGTCTCGTCGAGCACCGTGCCGAGGTCCGCCACCGCGGCTTCGCGATCCGAGGCGGCACGCAGACCCGAGGATGCGATTTTCTCCAGCCCGTGGATCAGAGTCCCCAGCACCTGGTACTCGTCACTGCCCTGAACCGCCCACTGCGCGGCCAGGCGGGCGTGGGCGCTCGCGGCAGCCGATGCCAAATTGCGGATCTCATGCGAAATGGCGCCAATCAGGACCCGCGATGTGGCCATCATCGAATCGAAGCCCGAGCCCTCGCGGTCGCGCAGGTTCTCGCTGGCGTCCCACACCACGGCGGCCAGCCCCGGACCCTGCGACGTGTGGTAGGTGGAGAGCCACACGTGGGCCAGGAAGACCTCGCCGTTACGTCGTTGCGCCTTGCATTCCACGTTGGTGCGCAGGTTGGCGGCCGGGCGCGGGCTCTTCAACATGCGGTACAGAATCGGCAGGTACGGCGCCACGTCGCTGCCTTGCAGCGATTCGTCTTCAAAGCCGAACAACTCGCGCGCCGATTCGTTGGCCAGCTCGACCCGGCCCGAGTGGTCCAGCGTGAGGATGGCCAGCGGGCTGGTCTCGATCAGAATCCGCACCTGCTGCTCCGCCTCCTGCCGCAGGCGGATCTGCCGCTCGCGCTCCGCCAGGTGCTCCGCCAGGTTGCGCCGCCGCTGGTTCAGCGCGGTCGCGAAGAAGCCCGTCATGGCGTACCCCGCCACCACCACGGCCAGGCGTTCCACCGCGCCGGGCGCGAACTTCAGCGGGTCGAAGGCTTCGCGCAGGAAGCCGCAGAACGTCGCCATCAGCAGAATCTGCCACGTGTTGAGCGCCGACGCCGCCAGTAGTACCGGGAACAGGTACAGGAAGCCGATCGACATGTCCGGGAGTCGCCAATCCACCCAGGCGATGCTTGCGGTTAACAGGCCCGCGATCGCGCAGACGGTGATGCGGCGCGATTCCGAATACGCGAGAAACCGATCTAGTCTGCTCATCTTTTCGAGGTTGTTACCATCGTAGCGTGCGCACGAGTGGGAAACGCAGACCCGGTTGGCGGCGCTGGTTGCGCGCCATCCTGATTGGATTGGTGGCGCTCATCGCCGCATTCTACCTCGCCAGCCTGACTGCGCTCGTGGCGCTCCGCTGGGCCCGTCCGCCGCTCACCATGGTGCAAGCCCAGCGGCGCATCGAGGCCTGGGTCAGCCGCAAGCCCTACACCAGGCGCCAGCAGTGGGTGCCGCTGGCGCGCATCGCCCCCGCCCTCCAGCACGCCGTCATCTCCGCCGAGGACGGCCGTTTCTTCCAGCATCGCGGAATCGATTGGAAGGAGGTGCGCAAGGTGGTGGATCGGGACATGGAAGACGGTCGCCTGGGCCGCGGCGGTTCCACTATCACCCAGCAACTCGTGAAGAATTTATTCTTCACCACCAGCCGGAGCCTGGTGCGCAAAGCCGTGGAATTTACCCTGGCCCCGCTGGCCGAGTGGATCCTGCCCAAGAATCGCATCCTGGAGTTGTACTTGAATGTGATCGAATGGGGCCCCGGTGTCTACGGAGCGGAGGCCGCGGCGCGGCTCTGGTATGGACTCCCGGCGGCCAAGGTGAATCGCGATCAGGCGGCGCGCCTGGCCGCCGTGATCCCCTCTCCATTGCGCCGCAAGCCCGCCCGCATGAACGAATACAGTGCGGAAATCCTGCGGCGCATGGAGCAGACCGGATGGTGAGGGGGATATAATCACTGTGTCTTTCGTCGCAGGAAAGACGGAGGGAATCCATGGGGCGGGATCTCG
>JAPKZC010000288.1 GCA_026394025.1 Candidatus Solibacter sp. | reverse complement strand
TCACACGCGAATTCGGCGGCGGGAAATAGCGCCAAGCGCGCCGAGAGCCGTGGCGAGCAAGAGGATCGCCGAAGGCTCGGGAACAGCAGTCGCCTGGAGCCTGACGTCGGAAGCGACCGGCCATCCCAGGAAATTGAGTTGGAACGCCTTATCGTTCTCGAGAAGGCCACCCGTGAACGCGAAGCCCGTTGAAGCGGAATCGTGCGAGATGGCGCACGAAAATCCCAGATATGTTCCGCAGAACGTTACTGCCGGGTCGGACACAACGGCAATACTCACTTCGAACGCCGACCAGGCTTGGCCGCTCTGGTTGATCAAGCTGCAGTACCAGCCCGAAAGGTCGTTGGTGCAGGCATCATTTAACGGATCGCCGGTCGAGACCAGTTGGAATCCGGCACCCAGGCTGGCACCGACGATGATCGGGTTCTTCCCTCCCGAGCCCCCGGAGTCCGGATCCACCGGATCCATTCTGGGGTCTGCGATATCGGCGAACGCGAGACCGGCACTGAGCAAGGCGGCGAGAAGGCAAATCAGAATTCGGGTCACTTAATACCTCCGGTTTGATTTCCGCGCAGGTGGAGCCGGCGCGAACTGAAGACAACGATCATTGCGGTGAAGAGCAGCAGGGCAGCGCCCGGCTCCGGCACCGCAGTTACTTCGGCGGAGTAAGGCAGTTCGCGATAGCCGGCATAGCTATCGAAGCTGCCGCCGTTTAACGGGTCGCCCGCCCACCAGTCAAAGTTGAGCCTGAAGAAGCCGTACTCCGTCCAGCCGGAGGGAGCGTCGGCGTCCCAGGTGATCTGGTATAAACCGTCGATATCCGCCTGGAACGCGACCGAAAGGGACGCGCCCGGCGCGACGGCAGGGAATGTGAAGAGGGGCATTGCAAGAGCCCGCGCGAATCCGTCCGCGTTGAGATCGGCGGGGAGGAGCCAGAGATCCGTGTCGTTATTCGTGAGCGTGTATCCCCAGCCAATGGTGGATTCAGCCGTGCCCGAAATCGCGCCGCTCACGGGCTGAAGGGCGAAATCGAAATCGGCCCGGAGCGGCATCCCGGCCAGGATCAGTAACAGAGAAAGAGCGAGTAACTTTGTCTTCATGGAATCACCCCTTGGGAGACGGCAAAGCGGTAGACCGTGCCTTGCGGATCGGCAAAAGAACCGCTTTCCGTAATGGAGAAACTCTTAACGGTCGATGATGCGGTGAAGCCTATCGCCACGTCGCGGTACCCGCCTGGCGCGAGAGTGCTCAGTTGCACGGGCAGGGGCGGCGGCGTGATGGCTACCGTGCCGGTCCCCCCGGTGGTCCGCGCAGTCACCTGCTCAATGGCGACTCTCTGCGCCGCCGCCGTGCCGGTGTTCGTGATTCGCACCGTAACGGAGCCCGTGCCCTTCTGGACGATGGCTGCCGAAATGACGGGCTTGCCGTAGACCTGTGTCGTTGCGGATGCCGTGTCGTTGTACGAGACGGGATCGAGCAGGGCGCTTCCCACCTGAGCGCTGCTGGCGGCGGCGCCGGCGGCGGCGGGCACAATGGTGACGGACAAGGTGGCCACCTCACTAGCGGCAAGCAGCGGACGCGAGCATACCACCGGGGAAGAGACGATGCAGGTTCCGCCCGGCAGGACGGCCGACTGCACGGTTACACCGGCCGGCAGTTGCTGCGTGACGCGAACGTCACGCGCCTCGTTCGGCCCCCTATTGGTGATAGTGGTCTGGTACTTCAAAGGAGAGCCTAACGCCAAAGTCGCCGGCGCCGTCATGGCGAGGGCCAGGTCGGCCGAACCGGCGGCCACCCGCACGGTCGCAGTGTCGGTCATCAACGGTGCGGCGCCGCTGGCGGCCTTGACTGTCAATGGATTGTCCCCAGTCGCGCCGGCCGGAGGGGTTACAGGCACTTTAACGGTGGACCGTTCTTTCGGCCCGAGACTGACCAGCCATCGGCCGCCGCTGGCCGTCCAACGGCCGTCCGGAGCGGGTTGCGGCGCGCCGGACCACGGATTCGGAAGAATCTCCACGGTCATGACGTCGGCTTCAGTGCCGCGATTCTCCACCGTAAAGGTGACGTCCTGGGAAGCGCCGCCGGCGAGAGCGAGTTTCAGGGGGGCGGGCGTCACCGCGACAGCGTAAACGGGGACAATCGTGGCGATCTGCGCCGCCGTTATCTCCTCGGCGACGCTCTGGGACGG
>JAPKZC010001058.1 GCA_026394025.1 Candidatus Solibacter sp. | reverse complement strand
GTCGGGCATCTGGAACATGGTGGAGGCGGCTCCCCCGACCAGCGCGGCCTTTTGCTGAAGCGTGTACTGCTGGAAGAAAACGCGGTGCATCATGGACGTGCTCTTGAAGAGCTCGCCGCCCTCGCCGTGCAGCGTGTTGGTGCCGGACTTCTTGACGATGATGAGGGCGCCGGAAGTGGCATGGCCGTATTCGGCCGGCATGGCGCTGGTGAGCACCTTGATTTCCTCTACGCCCACGGAGACGGAATTGAGGGAAGTGCCGCCGTCCATGCTGGTGGCCATGATCCCATCTTCATATTGGGCGGTCTGATAGCTTTGGCCGCCGTTGATGTTCCAACCGCCCAGCGAGCCGGGCCAAGGGGCGTTGCTGGTCTGAACCTGGGGAGTGTAGTAGAGCACGCCCTTTTCCCAATGTTGGTAGTTGGGAAGTTTGTAGAAATACTCGCCCGCCATCACCTGGCCGGTGGATGACGTTTGCGTCTCCAGCAAGGGAAGGGCGCTGGTGACCTCGACGGCTTCGGAAACCGAGCCCACCTCGAGTTTCACCTCCACGTTCAGATTCTCGCCGATGCGCAGGGTAAGACCGTCGCGCACCTGTTTCTTGAATCCAGCGGCGGTGACTGCAATCTTGTAAGGCCCGGTGATCAGCGACGGCACACGGAACAGACCGTCGGAGTTGGAAGCGCTGGCAACGTCCACGTTCGTCTCGGTCTGGGTGACCACGATTTGTGCGTCTGGTACGACCGCTCCACTCGGATCCGTGACTCTGCCGGAAATGATGCCGGTATTGGTCTGCGCCAACATGGGCACCGCGAGCAGGAAAACCAGGGCTATTAGCCCTATTCCTAACCGATTACGCAATTTATTTCTCCTTTTTGCGGAAATAGGCGTTGAGAAGGTGGAATGCCGCGCCCGGCTATTCCCAACCGCACGATTGTGACAAGCGGGGTCAGGGGCGCCCTCCGTCAACCAGTTGGTCTACGCGCCGGACCTCTTCAGGCCCGCCGGGGACCGAAAAATACGAGTGAAACCTGCCGCGGACAGACAGATGCCGTTGCGCCGCAGGGTATGAGGTCAAATGAATAGGGTGGTGACGGGACAAGACGGCACCGAAATGCAGTTGCCACACCTCAGCTGAGACCATTGGTGTAATTATCAACGATTTTGGGGTCTTATTCAATGTTTTTTTTGGTTTTGGGGAGCTTTGCAGGGTGTCTGCCACATCGATCCATTCAAGGGAATGGCCAAGACGGCAGGCGACAGCCGTATCAGCGCCGCCTGCGGCCGGTTTTTCGCTGCCGGTGGTTCTGACTCATGGCAGTGCACGGCCGTCCCACACTGTCAATCCGCAACCGGCGCAGATCATCCCTGTGGTATGGCCACGAACCTGTGCTGTTCAGCCGCGGTGTGGGCAGCCAGGGTGGCCTCGTTGGCCCTCACAATCTCCGGCCACGAGAGCGCCGGTTTGGCTCCCTGGTACACGCTCTGCAAAAAGTCGACGAACACCGATTGCCGACGCGGTAAATCCCGCACCGCCTCGGGGGCCGACTTGTCCGTCATCAGGGTCACGCCGGTACTCTCCTGGTATTCCACGATGCCGCGCGAACCGCTCACCCGAAGACGGTCGTCCCCGTGGCCTGAAGCGGTGGCGGGACGCAGGTAATCCATGTGCAGCGTGGCCGAGCCGCCGTTGTCCAGCCGGAACAGGGTCGCGGTAACATTCTGCATATCTCCAGCCTCCGGGATTCCGACGCGCGATTGCAGCGAGGCGGCTTCGGTGAAGCGTCTGCCGCCCACCCAAAGCATGAGGTCGATGCCGTGGATCGCAATCCACAGTATGGTGCTGCCGTAGGTGGCCGCGTGTTTCTGCCACTCCGGCCGGGCGCCGAGTTGGTAACTCTTTTGCGCGTCCATTTGCAGAACCTCGCCAATGGCGCCGCCCTCTACGATCCGCCGCATTGCCAGATAGGGCGGCTCGAAGCGCATGGGCAGCAGCATGCCCAAATGAATACCGCTGCGCTTCACCGCCGCGTAGACCGCGTCGAGATCCGCACGGCGGAGCGCCAGCGGCTTCTCGGCGATCACGTTGAGTTTGCGCTCGGCACAGGCGAGAATCGCGGCCGTCCGGCGGCCGTTGTGGTTGCAGACGGCCACCGCGTCGAGTTGCTCGGCGGCCAGCAGTTGCGCCAGCGTTTCGTAACGCCGCGCCTTCGCGGCATACCGGTTCTTGAGCACGCTGGCTTGTGCGCCCGGGTCTGACTCCTCGCCGGCCACGGCCACCAGTTCCACGTCCGGTAGTTGCGGCAAGACGCGCAGGATCTCCTCGGGGTGGCCGTCAAAGCCGGCCAGCGCCAGGCGAATCCTGCGCGGCAGGCGCACCTCCGGCGGGGCATCTACCTGGGCCATCAAGCTGCTGCCCAACGTCCCGGCAAGTAGCGATCTGCGACTGGTTCGTGTCATGCCGCTCTTTCCTTTTCCCGCGCTTTCGCGAGTCATGATACCGTACCTTTGCAATGCCTGCTTATAACCGCCGCGAACTGCTCGGACTGCTAGGCTCCGCCGCCCTGGCAAAAGGCCGTCCCCAGCCCAACATTGTCTACATCATGGCCGACGATCACGCCGCCCACGCCATCTCCGCCTACGGCAGCCGCATCAACCAGACGCCGAATATCGACCGCATCGCGCGCTCTGGCGGCCGCCTCTCCAACTGCTTCTGCACCAATTCCATCTGCACGCCCAGCCGCGCCGCGATTCTCACCGGGCAGTACAGCCATAAGAACGGCGTCTACACTCTGGAAGAACCGCTCGACCCCAGGCGCGACAACGTCGCCAAGGGACTGCAAAACGCAGGTTACCAGACTGCGATGATCGGCAAGTGGCACCTGGTGAGCGAACCCTCCGGCTTCGACTACTGGAACATTCTCCCCGGCCAGGGCGTTTATCACGATCCCGTGTTTCTCACCACCAGCGGACGCAAGCAATACACCGGCTACTGCACGGACCTGATCGGCGATTTCACGCTCGACTGGCTCAAACGGCGCGACCCGAAAAAGCCCTTCTTCGCCATGTGCCATCACAAGGCCCCGCACCGCCCCTGGCAGCCTTCCGCCAAGTACAAGGACCTCTTCGCGGACCGCGACATCCCCGAACCCGACAACCTCTTCGACCACTACGAAGGGCGCGCCCGCAGCGTCGCCGCCGTCACCATGAAGGTGGGCGAGGACATGCTCAGGACGGATGTCAAACGCGACTTCCCGCCCGATCTCAAAGGCGATGCGCTGCGCAAGTGGGCCTACCAGATCTACATCAAGGATTATCTGCGCTGCATACAGAGCGTGGATGACAACGTGG
>JAPKZC010000712.1 GCA_026394025.1 Candidatus Solibacter sp. | reverse complement strand
GAACGGCCTGGCGCAAGATGCGCCAGCCACGCGCCAGGGCCACGCGCCAGCTACGCGCAAGTGAACGGCCTGCGGCGAGACGCCGGCGCTCCCCATTTTCAGACCCGTTCTCAGGGTTTCTTCTTGGCTTCGAGTTGTTCTTTGACTTTGGTTTCGATGTCGGCGTAGAGGACGGCGTCGCCTTTGAGGAGTTCCTTGACGGCATCACGGCCTTGGGCGAGTTGGGTGCCGTTGTAGGCGAACCAAGAGCCGCGCTTTTGAACGATCTCCATTTCCAGGGCGAGGTCGAGTAGCGAGCCGGTGGAGGAAATGCCCTCGTTGTACATGATGTCGAACTCGGCCTCGGTGAAGGGCGGGGCGACTTTGTTTTTGACGACCTTGATCTTGGTGCGACTGCCGGTGACGGTGCCATCGGTGGCCTTGATCTGGCCGATGCGGCGGATATCAATGCGGAGCGAGGAAAAGAATTTGAGGGCGCGGCCGCCGGGGGTGGTTTCGGGGTTGCCGAACATGACTCCGATTTTTTCGCGGATTTGGTTGGTGAAAAGGCAAACGGTGCGGGCCTTGGAGATCAGGGCGGTGAGTTTGCGCATGGCCGCACTCATGAGCCGGGCCTGGGCGCCGACCGTGGAGTCGCCGATTTCGCCGTCGAGTTCCTGCTTGGTGACGAGGGCGGCCACGGAGTCGAGCACGATGACGTCGATGGCGTTGGACCGGACGAGGGCTTCGCAAATTTGCAGGGCTTCCTCGCCGGAGGACGGCTGGGAGACGAGGAGATCATCGATGTTGACGCCGAGTTTCTTGGCGTATTGCGGGTCGAGGGCATGTTCGACATCGATGAAGGCGGCGACTCCGCCGCGCTTTTGGGCTTGGGCGATGACGGTGAGGGTGAGGGTGGTCTTGCCGGAGGACTCGGGGCCGAAGACTTCGACCATGCGACCTCTGGGGAAACCGCCGACGCCAAGCGCGCGGTCGATGAGCAGGTTGCCGGTGGGAATGACGTCCACATCGACGCGGTGGCCATCGCCCATGCGCATGATGGCGGCTTCGCCGAACTCCTTCTGGATGGAAGCGATGGCGAGATCGAGGTTGCGCTTGCGGGCATCGGCAAGTTTTTCAGCGGCGGATTCTTCTGAGGTTGGTTTGGCGGCCATAGGGGTGGTTGGTGATTGGTGTGACGGCAATTTACGAAAAACGCGGAGGATGTCAACAAAAAAGATGTTCGGCCGAACAAAAATGTAAAGATTCACCTTTTGCCGGATTTCATCCCGGTTCCGCCGGTTTCCGCTGGCGCAACAGCCACCTGGCCAGGATGCCGCCGAACATCATCAGGGCGGCACCGATGGTGAAATGCTCCAAGGCCCAGATCAGCGAGGATTGATAGGCCGGATGCTTGGTCGTTGAGAGATGCGGAAGATAGTGCCAGTCGTGGATCGCAGTGGAAATGGAATAGATGCCTTTGACCAGCTCGACCGCCCCGAATCCGCGCAATGCCAGCCCGAGAATTTCCACTGTTGTTGGTGTTTCCACAGCGCCCAGCAGCGCTGCCCGTGGCACGGGGCGACCGAATGCCAGACGTGAAAGCCAGGTGTTTCCGGTGGCCAGGCCATAACCGATGATGAGTCCGG
>JAPKZC010000396.1 GCA_026394025.1 Candidatus Solibacter sp. | reverse complement strand
TCGCCGGGGGGGATGGCGACCTGATCGTGAATCTCGCAGGCGGCGGCCAGCGGCTCCAGGAATACCGCGCGGCTGGTGGGGATATCGTCGGGGAGCACGTGCAGGTTGCGCTCCGGGAGGGTGAAGAACTCGGCGAAGGCGCCGGGGTGCCCGGCGATCCCCAGCACGGTGCGGTTGGGGCAGTGGCGGCCCAGGCCTTTGCGGCACCATTCGCAATGCGTGCAGGCGAGGTTGATCTCGCCGGCCACGCGCTTGCCGATGAGCGCGCGGGTGTCCGGTTCCGCCACCTCGGCGACAAACTCGTGACCGGGGGTTCCGGCGAACCCGTAGTACCCGCGTTGCAGTTCGAGATCCGTATTGCAGATTCCGGCGGCCAGCAGGCGCAGCAGCGCGAACCCCTCCGGACGCTGTGGAACCGGCAGCATGTGGGTGGTAACGGCGCCATTCTCCAGGTGAACTGCGATCATGCCCTTTATAATAGAGCTTCATGCCTGCGGAACTAGCCTGTATCGAAGAGCGGTGTCACGCGCGGTTTGCAATTACCGCGGTCCTCTACAATTGCCCGCGATGCGGCGGTCTGTTGGAAGCGGTGTATGGCAAACCGGCGCAGTCCGCCGATGAGCTGAAAGCCCTGTGGCGCGCGCGCCGCATGTCCAACGCCCCACTGGATCAGAGCGGCGTCTGGCGCTACCGCGAGTTCATTCCGTTTCTGGATGACCTCTCGCGCGTGGTGACGTTGCGCGAGGGCTGCACGCCGCTGCTGCCGGGCCCGCTGGCCGCGGAGTACGGCGGTCTGGACGGGCTGGTTTTCAAGCACCAGGGATTCAACCCCACCGGGTCATTCAAGGACAACGGGATGACCTGCGGCGCCTCGCAGGCGGTGCAACTGGGGATGACGCGCGTGGCGTGCGTTTCCACCGGGAACACCTCGGCGTCCATGGCGGCGTACGCCAGCGCGGCAGGGCTACAGCCGGTGATTTTCATTCCGTACGGCAACATTTCGTTCGGCAAGCTGGCGCAGGCGTTGGAATACGGCGCCAAGACAATTCAGGTGGAGGCCAATTTCGACCAGATTCTGGCGCTGGTGCGGCAACTGGCGGACCGGCTGGGAATCTACCTGCTCAATTCCATCAACCCGTTCCGCATCGAGGGCCAGAAGACCATCATGGCGGAGATGCTGGACCAGCGCGATTGGAAGGCGCCCGATTGGGTGGTGCTGCCAGGCGGGAATCTGGGCAACATCTCGGCATTCGGCAAGGGTCTGCGCGAACTGAAGAATCTTGGTTTGATCGATCGCCTGCCGCGGCTTGCGGTGGTGCAGGCGGCGGGTTCGGCGCCGTTCTACGACCTGATGCATGCGGCCGACCGATCGCGGCTAAATGCCATCGAGCACCCGGAAACTCTGGCCACGGCGATCAAGATTGGCGATCCGGTGTCCTGGCCGAAGGCGCTGCACGAATTAGTTGTCAGCGACGGTGTGGTGGAGAAGGTGACGGAGCAGGAAATCGCGGACGCGAAGGCGGTGATCGGCCGTTGCGGAATCGGCTGCGAGCCGGCATCGGCCGCCACGCTGGCGGGGATTCGCAAGCTAACTTCCGCAGGAGTGATGCATCACGATTCGGATGTAGTGGCGGTACTTACCGGAAATGTCTTAAAAGATCCGAGCTACATTCATGAATATCATACCGGGGTACTGTCGAGTCCAACCAGCGGACTGATCACGCCGACGTACGGGAATCCACCTGTGGTATTACCCAACGATTCTGACAGAATTGCTTCATTCTTGGGTAGTTAGCTGTCAAATACCCCCTTTTGCGGGATACCGAATGCCCACAAAAAGTACTCAGTCTATTCTGGTCAGTTCCATTGATAAATACTGAGAGTTCTGGTACACATGTACTATGTTCGCGAAGAAAGAACCTCCAGCTTCCGTCCCTGTACCAACCTATGTTGAGGAGCTGGAGTACCTATACGCGCGGCGCCTGGCGATCGATAGCCTTATCGAATCTCTGGAGGACTACAGCCGCTTCCGCGCTGCTCGCGCGGCCGGGAGCGAGCTGCAAACGGCCTGAGCGCGTGATTCTGCCGAAGTAAGGTTACTTAGACAGAGCGCGAATTCTTGCGTTCAATTCGGCTTCGGGAACGGCACCTGGATGGTAGTAGCGGACCACCCCCGCGCGATCGATCAGGACCACCGTGGGAGTGGTGCTGGCACCGTAGGCGATAAAATTCGCGGCGCTGAGCGGTACCGGCATACCGGGTAGCGCGGCATAGTAGCGGCGGCGGATGTCCTCGATATAGAGTTTCTCCTTGTCGGAGGACGCGTCTTCGCCGCCGGCCACATATCCGTACAGGCGCGTCGGCCCGATCAGGACCAGCCCCTGCGGTGCAAAGGTGCGTTGGATATTGGCCAGGATGGGCACCTCGGCTTTGCAGTCGCCGCACCAGTGGGCCCAGAAGAATAGCAGGACGGGGCGGCCGCGCAGCCCAGCCAGCGAGGGCGGCTTGGCGCCCAGCCACTGGGCGGCGCTCAGGTCGAGCGGCGGCGCGGGTTTGCCCTCCAAGCCCAGCAGGTTGATGTTCTTGCGAATGCGCTCGGGAAGGGAAGTGCCGGCGAACTGTTTGAGCTGGGCTTGCAGGTAACCGATGGCTTCGGGGCGTTCGCCACGCGCGGCGAGCACCTGGGCGTGGACCTCGATGGCGGCGCCGGCGGCAGTGGGCAGCCAGGGATCGTCGTCGAGCTTCTGGCCGATGAGGAAGCGGAATGCCATTTTTGCAGCCTCGCCGGCGAAAGCATCGGCCTGATCGAGGTTCTTGGCTTGCAGGGCGGCGCGGGCGAGCCAGGAGAGGGCTGCCGCCAGTTCCGGGGATGCCGGGTGATGGGCCTGCCAGTCGCGTGCCACGCGTTCCGCGCCGGCCAGATCGTGCTGGGCGATCAACCTGCGCACGCCATTGATCAGGGAGACCGGCTGTGCGGTGGCGAACAGGGTCAGGGCGAGAGAGAGGGCGAGGCAGCGTCTCACAGCAGGTGCTCCGCCACGACTTCCGCTTCGGCGGCGTTGCTGACGCGGTAGTTGAGCCTTCCGGCCATGGCCTTGGCGATAGCGCGAACGGTTTCGGCGGGTTCCCCGCGGTAGCGGAAGCTGAGGGTGATCTGGAAATGTTGTGCGGTGGCTGCCATTTCGTCGAGGTCCTTTTCGGCGACCGGTCCGGGACAGACCAATTGCGGGAGATGGCCGCGCTCCTTAAGGTATTCCAGGCCGGTTCGAAGGAATTGCGGCGTCACAGGGCTTGCGGCATTCAATTCGAGATCGAAACCGCGAGAAATCTTCATGGCGGCGCGGGCGTGGCGGATCTGCTGGTGGACCCTTTCGGCCGCGTTGAGGCCATCCATGCTGNGATTACGACGGCGTAGCGGCTGAGGCCTTCCAGTCCGCTGATGCCGTCTTCGGCGGTGAGGTCCGCCGCCGCGGTGTAGCCGGAGCGCCAGCCGGCGCGGATGGCGGCCCACATGGCAGAGTGATAATCCCCCGACAAGGCCGCGAAGTTCTTGCCGCTCCGCCTCTGTATCGCATGGAATGTGTCGAATGCGGCGGGGTAGCCTTCCTCGACGGTGATGGTGGTGCGTGCGCCCTGGGGCTGCGGGTAGAAGGCGGAATTGATACGGGCGGCAAAGGTTTCCACGCTGGTTCGGTCGCCGGGTCCGAAGGGAATGGCGTTGATCACCATTTCCGACCCGTCGGGACGGCGCATGCGACCGATGAGGAG
>JAPKZC010000734.1:1189-3259 GCA_026394025.1 Candidatus Solibacter sp. | reverse complement strand
GCTGGTGGGCGCGGCGGCTCGCGCCATGTGGAGCAAGAGCGGGACGCGGGCGCCATCCATGGCAGTGCCATCCACGGCCAGGTAATATACCGATAGATGAACCGGGTCGCGCTCCAGCGAGCCGGGGAAGGGAGTAATAGTCTGGAGTTTGAGCACGGCGGCGCGCGCCGCGAGGCGGTTGCGCACGTCGCCGGACAGGGGCTTGCCTTCGGCGTGATCGAAAATCAGGTTGGCCAAGTCCGCCGCTTCCGCGGGGCGCAGCGGCAATTCCAGGGGAACGGGGGTCACGCTTTCACTCTACAGCAGGGAATCGATAAGCTGCGTCATTCGGGGATCCATCCAATCGGCGGGTTCGGCGAGCTTGTACAGCACCTTGCCCTTGGAGTTGATGATATAGGTTTCCGGGTACATGAAGGTGCCGAAATCCTCGTGCAGCTTGAATTCGCGCGCGTAGAGGAATGCCGGATTGAACTTCTGGAGGAAGGCGCGGTAGGCCTTTTCGTCCTTGTCCACGCTGATGCCGAGGACGACCACTCCCTTGGCGGCGTAGGCAGCGGCGAACTGGCTGAGCGAGGGCGTTTCCTGCACGCAGGGCGGACACCACGTGGCCCAGAAGTTGAGCACCAGGAGTTTGCCGCCAAAGTTAGGTAGGGATACGGTGCGGCCGTTATCGGCCTTGATAGAAAACTCGGGCGCGGTATCACCCGCTGCGACAATGCGTTCGTGGATGCCGGAGTAGATGAAGTAGACGAGGAAGGCGGAAAGCAGCACAATGCCGCCTCGCAACAGACGGTCGGTTTTAGAGCTTTGCATGACGGACTATAATTTAATTGTATCTCCGTAGGCCGTTCCGGCGTCGAAAAAAGCACCAATGGTGATTACCCGCAAAGTTGAGTTTTCCGCCTCGCACGTTTGCAGGGATGCGCGGCTTTCCGCCGAGGAAAACCAGCGGATCTATGGCATGGCGGCGAATCCGCACGGCCATGGACACAACTACGTGGTGGAAGTCAGCCTGGCGGGCGACCCCGATCCGGTGACGGGAATGGTGCTCGATCTGAAGGAACTGAAAGCCATCCTCGAGCGCGAGATTGTGGAGCCCTACGATCATCGGTTCCTGAACTACGAAGTGCCGCCGTTTGACCGTGTGGTACCGACCACGGAGAACATTGCGCTCGACATCTGGCGCCGCCTGGAGCCGCGCCTGACCGAGGGACGCAGGAAACTCCACGCTGTCCGCGTGTACGAGACCCCGGACCTGTATGTGGACTATTTCGGAGAGCCGCCGTGTTCCGAGTGACCCGGCGTTACGAATTCGCCGCCTCGCACCGCCTGCATTCCGGTGCGTTGAGCGAGGAAGAGAATCGCCAGTTGTACGGCAAGTGCAATAATCCCCACGGCCACGGCCACAACTACGTAGTGGAAGTGAGCGTACGCGGGCCGCTTGACCGCGCGACGGGCCAAGCGGTAGATATCGCCATACTGGATGAACTGGTGCGGCGGGAAGTGGTGCGGCCGTTCGACCACCGCAACCTGAACCTAGAGGTCCCAGCCTTTGCGAGCGTGGTGCCGACGTCGGAGAATCTGGGGTTTGAGATCTGCCGCAGGCTGAAGCGAAACTGGGAGCAGGCGTTTCCTGGCGAGTGGCCGAAGCTGGAGAAGATTCGCATCGGCGAGACCGCGCGGAACATCTTTGAAGTGGGAACCGATGAAATCGAATAAAGCTGTTGTCAAGATGATGAAACCCGAGGCTGAAGATGAGTCGATGGCTCCGCTGATCGAGGAGTTGCTGGGCCGCCTGGGAGAGGACCCGAAGCGCGATGGTCTGCTGCGCACGCCGCAGCGCGTGGACAAGTCCCTGCGCTTCCTGACCAGCGGCTACCAGATGAATATCGAGCAGATTCTGAACGGCGCGTTGTACGAAGTGAAGTATGACGAAATGGTGGTGGTGAGGGACATCGAGTTCTTCAGCCTGTGCGAGCACCACATGCTGCCGTTCTACGGCAAGATGCACGTGGCCTACCTGCCGCGGAAAAAGGTGATCGGCCTGAGCAAGATTCCGCGTATTGTGGA
>JAPKZC010000734.1:0-1169 GCA_026394025.1 Candidatus Solibacter sp. | reverse complement strand
TCCGCTGGGTGTGGGCGTGATCTGCGAAGCCCGCCACTTCTGCATGATGATGCGGGGCGTGGAGAAGCAGCACTCGGGGGCGATGACCAGCGCCATGCTGGGGGCCTTCCGGGATCGCAAGGAAACGCGCGATGAATTCCTGTCGCTGGTGAATCACCGGGGCAACGGGTACTGAAAACCAGTTTCGCGCCGGTTCAGTCCGCCGCGAACCCAATCACCAGGTCGAGGCCGGCGGCGTCGGCGAATGCACCGAAATCCCGGTCTCGCGTAAGCAGAGGAACCCCGTGATCGATGCAACTCTGAGCGATCAGTGCATCGCCAAGGCGCGCCTTGCGGCGCTTTGCCAACACCTTTGCTCGTAATGCGCCTGCCCGTTGCCAATAGCCAGGCTCGACCTCCAGGAGCGGCAACTCCGACCGAATCTGCGAAACCNNTGAAACCTCTGAAGGAAGCTCCCCGTCACTCAACACCTCGGTGAGCACAACCGGCACCATCAAAACCTGCCGGTCCTGAAGCGCCCTGTCGAGCAACTCCGCGTCGTCACCGCCATCTCCTTGCAGGAATCCAATCCAGGTGCTGGTGTCCACCGCGATCATCGGTCGGCCTTCAGCTCATCTAGCGTGCGCGTGAAGCGAACCTTGCCCCGTAGTTGCCGCAGTCGCGCGTAGGCATGCGAGGCCGCAACCAGTTGCAGGCCGATACGAACGGTCTGGGTGATGCCGCTGCCGCTGGCGCGTTGTGCCTTTTCGAGAAGTTCCGGCGGCACCTCGACGGTGATCTTGCGTGCTGTTGCCATAAACGCCTTAGAATACCATAATCGACACCAGTATCAGATATGGCCCGGCTGGCACCTCACCCCCACTTTGGCGTGGGGTGCCGCTAAATGTTAGAATGTAATCAATGAAAAGTGCGATCGGTCTCTTGCTGGGATTTGTCATGGGGGGAGGGTGCCGCTGGTTGGAGATTCCGGTGCCGAGTCCGCCGAAACTGTTGGGAGCGCTGCTCGTGGTGGCCACCACTATCGGGTACATGACCGTGGACAATTACCTCGCTAAGCCCGCCGACCCGAAGCCCCCGGTGGCTAGGGACGTCCGGTAATCCGGCGGCGCAACAGATCCAGCGCCATCTGCGAAGCGAAGGTGCGGATTCGCTGACGATCCCCCAGAAAC
>JAPKZC010001101.1 GCA_026394025.1 Candidatus Solibacter sp. | reverse complement strand
GCCCGCAAAGATTCCTCCAGGCTGCCCGCTCCCACGATGAGGAGCCCGGCGCGCGGGTAGCTCCGCAGAATTTCGGCCATTACGTCGATCTGCATCGCTAAATCGTATTCCGGCTCCAGCAATCCGACGGTCAGCAGCGCGGGACTGTGCGCGCCCAGGAACGCCGCCAGCCGCTCGGGTATCGGTAGCGTTCGGTCCGGAGGCTGCACGGCGAACGGGAGAATCGCGCGGATGCGTTCCTGGCGCACGCCGAACCTGGTAAACAGTGCGGCGATTTCCGGGTTGACGCCGATCAATCCATCCAGCCGGCGCAGGACGAATCCGCGCAGCGTTGCGGGCGCCGCCGTCTGCCCGGCGGGCGATCCCGGATATCCGCCGGAATGGAAGGTGAGCACGGTCTTGCGCCCGGGCAGCAGCGTACAAAACAGCGCCAGCCCCAGCAACCGCGGTGTCAAATCACCGCCGAAGTGCAGGTGCAGAATATCGGCGGGCAGACGCCACAATAGCCGCATCAGCGCGACCGCGCCTACCGGGTAATACACGCCACCGGCGTCCTCTCGCCGGAACCGCGTCAGGTTGATGGCATCGCACGAATGGCCGTGGCGCCGCAAGTACTCGCGAATGGCCACCAGATTGGTCTGCACGCCACCGTGCGGCGGCGGATAGGGCCCGAGTTGCACCACCCTCATACGGTTTTGGCCGGGCCCAGCGCCACCGGCGCCCCATCGCGCGCCGAGGCCATCATGGCCAGGCAGCCCAGCGTCGCGCGCGCGCCATCGTAGACCGTGACCGCCGGCTGGCGTCCCTGCCGGATGCTCTCGGCAAAATCGGCCATCTGCGCGGCATAGCCCTTGTCGGGCCATATCCGCAAACGCGGCCTACGCGTGCCTTTGTGCGTGCTCACGCGCTTGAAATCCTCGGTGAACCCGCCCACGCCCTGCGCGTAGATCTCCACCCGCTCGCCTCCCGACGTCTTGCTGCCCACCGTGCAATACGTCAGATTGCCAACGGATCCATCGGCGAAGCGGAACGACGCAGCCAGATTGTTCTCCCCGATCGGGTCGGCCTTCCCCGTGGGCAGCGAGTACGCCGACACGCTCACCGGTTCGGAATCCAGCAGCCAGAACATGAGGTCGATGAAGTGGCAGGCCTCACCCAGGATGGCGCCGCCCGTGGCGGGGTCAGCCATCCAGTAGCTGCCCGAGATCCCCGGCGAATTGACGCGGCATTGCACCACGGCGGGCGAACTGCGCCGCTTCAGACTCTCCTTGAGTTCGCGGTAGAAGGGCGCGAATCGCCGGTTGAAGCCCACCGTCAGATACTTGCCGCTCTCTTCCACCGCGGCACAGAGTTCGCGGCATTCCTCCGCCGTCAGCGCCATCGGCTTTTCCACGAACACGTGCTTACCGGCGCGCAGGGCCGCCAGCGATTGCGCGGCATGCTGCTGGTTGCGGCTGGCGATCAGCACCGCGTCCACCGAGGAATCGCGCAGCACCTCTTCGTAGTCCGAGCACGCGTAGGCTGCGCCGAAGCGCAGCGCGTAGCTCTTGCCGCGCACCCCGGCCGCCGAGTACACCGCGCGCAGGCCCACGCCCGGCAGTTTCTTGAGGTTGGGCAGGTGCTCCCACTTGGCCAGATTGCCCGCGCCTACCAGTGCGAATTCGATGCGCTCCCTGGCGCGGCCCTCCGCCGGCGTAGTCACCTTGCGCAGCGGCGCGAAAGCCGCCACCGGGTCCGCCACCGATGCCGCGGGATAGCGCAGCAGCACCGCCAGGCTCTGCGCCGCCGGGTCAAAGATGGTGTCGTACGCTTTCGCCGCGTCGTCCAGCAGGAATTCGTGCGTGATCAGCGGGCGCACGTCGATGCGTCCCGCGGCGACCAGGCGCAGGAACTCTTCCATGTTGCGATTCTCGGTCCAGCGCACGTAGGGCAGCGGGTAGTCGCGCCCCTGTTTCTCGTACGACGCATCGTAGCTTCCCGGACCGTACGCCCGCGACATGTATAACTGGATTTCCTTCAGGTACATGTCGTTCCACGGAAACTCCATGCCCACCGCGCCCACAATGCAGATGCGCCCGCGGTCGCGGCAGAGGCTTAAGGCGTGCTGCGCCGGCGCCGGCGATTTCGAGGCCGCCGCCACGATGGCGCAATCCACGCCGCGTCCATTGGTGAGCCCGCGCACCGCTTCCAGCGCCGAAGCGCCCGCGATTCCGTGGTCGGCGCCCAGCCCGCGCGCCATGTCCACGCGCTTGCCGTTCAGATCGATGCCCACCACTACGCCGCCCTGCAAGCGCACCAGTTGCGCCACCAACTGCCCCACCAGGCCGAGCCCGATCACCGCCACCACGTCGCCCAGTTCGATGCGCGCCGTGCGCACTGCATTCATCGCGATGCTGCCCAGCGTGGCGAAACAGG
Source organism: Candidatus Solibacter sp. (assembly GCA_026394025.1). Taxonomy (GTDB): domain Bacteria; phylum Acidobacteriota; class Terriglobia; order Bryobacterales; family Bryobacteraceae; genus Solibacter. The sequence continues at coordinate 2,029 of JAPKZC010001101.1, read as the reverse complement.
CGTGCTGGTACGCCCCCCCCGCGGGGCACCGCGCCACCAGATTGCGCCCCGCTAGGATGGGCTCGCCGTGTCCCGTGCCTTCACCGCCGTACGCCACGCGCTCGCCGATCTCCAGATCCGTCACCGTGGCGTGGCGCGCCGCCACCACGCCTGCGCCGCTGTACCCCAGCACGGCGTACTCGGTGAACTTCGCGCGCACCTCCGCGATGGTGGCTACCGGCCCGGTCTTCATGGCCACGTCCCAGATCTTGCGCAAGTGCGAAGGATTGTCGGCCACTTCGCTGAACAGGCTGTCGCGATGGATGCTGGCCGTTTCGGTGCCGCTCGAAATCAGCGAATAGAGCGGCCGCACCAGCACGTGGTGGGGTAGAAGTTCGGGGTCGGGAACCTCGTCCACGATGATGTCTTTGAGTCCTTTGCGGATGACCTGTTTCATGCGTGCCGGGCGTCAGCCTCTAATGTAACAAGCGCGGCGGCGCGGTGAGGGCGCTCGAATGCCGCCCTGTTCCCGTACCGTTCCTGAATGCCCCGGGCGCCAGGCGGGATCCGCTAGTCTATAGTCTAGGAATCGTGAGGGTCTTTCACTATCGAATCCGAAAGGTGCTCTCCACGGAATCGTCAAGTCCCGGCTAACCGTGAGAATGGAAGGCGTATGGGTCGAACTGCACTGCTTGTTTTGCTCGCCGGCGCGCCGGTCTTCGCGGCAACGCCATTTGAGGCGGAAATCGCGGCATGGCGCCAGCGGCGTGAGGCGGCTCTGATTGCCGATGGCGGTTGGCTCACGGTAACCGGGCGGTTCTGGTTGCAGGAAGGCGACAACCGTTTTGGCCGGGCCGCGTCCAACGACATCGTCCTGCCCGACGGCCCCCCAAATGCCGGCTCGTTCACGCTCTACGACAACAAGGTGACGGTGAAAATCGGAGCCGTCACGCGCGCCGTGCGGCCCAATTCCGGCGATGAGTTCCGCGTGGGACGGCTGGGCCTTTCCGTATTCGGGTCCGCCGGCACCTACTCGGTCCGCATGAAAGATCCGGAGAGCCTCATTCGCCGCAATTTTCACGGGATCGAGTACTACCCCGCCCGGAATGAGTATCGCGTAACCGCCCAATTCTTCCCGGCTCCCCGCCGGATGGCGGATTCGGCCTGCCCGGGATACCTCGTATTCCGTTTGCATGGCCGTGAGTTGCGGCTGTATCCAATATTGGAGAATCCCAATGCCAAGGTCCTCCTGCTGGTTTTCCGCGATCCGACCACCGGGAGAGAAACCTATGGCGGCGGCCGGTTTCTGGACGTAGAGCTGCCCCGTGAGGGTGCTGTCGTACTGGACTTCAACAGGGCCTACAATCCTCCTTGCGCGTTCACGCCATTTGTTTCCTGCCCGTTGCCTGCCCGGCAGAATCGCCTGTCGGTGAGAATCGAAGCGGGCGAGAAGAAATACGGCCATTGACGCCCGCCAGGTAATCTCGCGTGCCCCCTGCGGCGGGGCCTTCCTCAGGTCCGTCCGGCCTGTGTCCACGCGGATTAGTTCCTGCCTGGCGCCGCGGGGTTTACGCGCCCCATTGCCAACGCCTGGCTGCCCGGAAGGTGTCCTCAACGCGGTCCAGCGCCCGCCGCTTCATCCCGGACAAGCCGCGGAGTGAGGTATGCTAACGTTTGCGTTCGGCGCCTCACGCGCCGCAACGCCATACTTGTGACCAAATGAACGCCGAATGGACTCCAATGCGGTGGCCGGGTTCGTGGAAATCCCCATCCGCCGTGGGCCTGCTCAAAGGCACACCCATCAACTGGCTGCTGTTCGATAAGGATGCGGGCCTCGCACCCGTGATGGAACAGGCGAAGCAGGCCGGGCTCAGTGTTGCTGAGATTGCTGCGCCGCCCGCCGGCGTCACCATCCTTTCGGGAGATTGGCCCGGCGTGGCCCGGCCGGCCGGCGGCGGGGCATCGGCCGGCCCCACCGGCGTGCCGTGGGTGGACACCAATTCCTGGAAAGTCCGCCTCGAAACGGCGCGGCGCCCGGGCGCCAATATCG
>JAPKZC010000704.1 GCA_026394025.1 Candidatus Solibacter sp. | reverse complement strand
TCGATGCGCTCATCGGCACCAATGAGCTGGAAAGCATCGTTGCCGTCTGCGAGGGGATGGAACCCGGCGCCGGTCCACGGGAGCCTTACCTCTATCACGACCTCACCCCGCGCGTGCTCGCGACGCCGCACCATTTCGCCTACATGAAGATCGCCGAAGGCTGCGATCACCCTTGCACCTTCTGCGTGATCCCGCAGTATCGCGGCGCCTTTCGCAGCCGGCGCTTCGAATCCGTCATCTCCGAGGCTACACGTCTCTTCCAGCAGGGCATCCGCGAGATTAACCTGATCGGCCAGGACACCACCTGCTACGGCGAAGATTTCGGACTTCCCGACGGCCTCGCCGATCTGCTCGCACGCCTCGCGCAGATCGAGACCCCCAGCGAAAAGTGGATCCGTTTCCTGTATGCTTACCCCAACAAAGTCACCCAGCGCCTGCTCGACACTATCGCCGGACACGCTTCCCTGGCCAAGTACATCGACATGCCGCTGCAACACTCCAGCGCCGCCGTTCTCAAGCGCATGAAGCGCGGCGCATCGGGCGACATTTTTCTCAAGCTGATCGAGCGCATCCGCCGCACCATCCCCGGCGTCGCCATCCGCACCTCCTTCATCGTCGGCTTCCCCGGCGAAACCGCCGGGGATTTCGAGGAGTTGTGCCAGTTCTCACCTACTCCGACGAGGACACCAGCGCCAGCTACGCGCTCGATGGCAAGGTGGACGGCCGCACCATGCGGAATCGCCAGCGCCGATTGATGGCCATCCAGCGCAAAATCGCGCGTGCCCGCAATCGCGCCCTGGTGGGCAGCGAAGTCTCCGTACTGGTCGCCGGCCTCTCCAGTGAGACCGATCTCCTGTGGGAATCGCGTATGGCCACCCAGGCGCCGGAGATCGATGGCGTAACCCTGATCAACGATTTCGAGGGCGCGGAACCTCGCCCCGGCGAGATCCGGCGCCTGCGCATCACCGAAGCGCACGATTACGATGTGGTGGGCACGCTACTCGCCCCTACCGAACCCGCCCCGCCGCCGGCAGCCTCCGCATTCATCAACATCTCGCCCCTGATTGCCGTATGATGACTTGCCCCATCTGTAAGAAAGCGGTCGCCCCCGGCGACCCTGATTACCCGTTTTGCAGCGAACGCTGCCGCATCATTGACCTGGGCAACTGGGCCACGGACAAATACGTGATCCCCGGCGCCCAGACGCCGAACCCGCAGGACGAAGATGACGCATAGAGTCCAGCTTGTTTTTGCCTGGTTTTCTCTGCGATTATCTCAGCGATCTCTGCGTCTCTGCGTTGAATGGACATCTTCGTGAGGCGGCATAACCTCGCCCTCCGGATCGCCACCTGGTTCGGCTGCGGCTATTCCCCCTTCGCCCCCGGCACTGCCGGTTCGCTGGCCGCCCTCGCCATCGGTATCCTGCTTCACGAATACGCCGGCTTCACCGGATGGCACTTCCTGGTCCTCGCCGCCGCGCTCTTCGTCCCCGCCACCTGGGCCGCCACCGTCACCGCGCAGGTGAAAAACCTCAAGGATCCCCAGATCGTCGTCGTGGACGAAATCCTGGGCCAATGGATCGCTCTCGCCGGCGCCAGCACCCTAAACTGGAAGAGCTACCTGGCCGCGTTCGCTCTCTTCCGCCTCTTCGATATCTGGAAACCGCCTCCCGTGCGCCAACTCGAATCCCTACCCGCGGGGCTCGGCATCAACCTGGACGACGTCATGGCGGGCGCGTACGCCGCACTTGTGTTATTCCTAGCAGGGTGCTTCAATCTTTACTAAATATGCCTCTCCGTAAACCAGCAGACCCCAGGCCGCACATCTCCCAGGTCACTCCGCCCGCGGCCATCGCCGGCGGCGAGTTGCAGATTCGGGGGAAGGGCTTTGCGCAAGAGGAACGGCCCAGGGTGACCATCGGGGAAGTGGGGGCGCCCGTCATCGTCGGCTCCGATACGTTTGTCATTGCCCGTGTTCCGGAAGGCGCCGCCGCCGGCGAGCTGGTGATAGAAAGCGGCGCCAAAACCAGCGAGTCCTGGGCCTGCGACATCGGGATGCTCATGGCCGATAGCCTGCACCCCGTGACCAACCCCGCCGTCGATTCCTTCGGCAACATCTTCACCACCTTCAGCGGATCGCGCGGCCAGAAGGTCCCGGTGGCGGTCTACAAGATCGACCTCAACTTCTCCCTCAAGCCGTTCATCAACGAACTCATGAATGCCACCGCGCTCATCTTTGATGAGCAGGGCGTGCTGTACATCTCCAGCCGCTACGATGGCTTCGTCTACCAGGTCACGCCCAATGGCAACATGAGCGTGTACGTGGAAGGCATGGGCGTGGCTACCGGAATCGCCTTCGATGGCGAACACAATCTCTACGTGGGAGATCGCAGTGGCACCATCTTCAAGATTAGTCCCAACCGCCAGATCTTCGTCTTCGCCACACTGGAGCCCTCCATCTCGGCCTACCACCTGACCTTCGGTCCCGATGGCTACCTTTACGTCACCGGGCCCACCACCTCCAGCTTCGACACGGTGTACCGCATCCCGCACCAGGGCGAGGTGGAGTCCTTCTACCGCGGCCTCGGCCGCCCGCAAGGCATGGCGTTCGATGAGGACGGCCGGCTCTACGTCGCCGCGTCCATCGCCGGACGCAAGGGCGTGGTGCGTATCGATCCGGACCGCCGCGCCGACCTGTTCCTCTCCGGCCCCGGCGTGGTCGGCCTCGCCTTCACCCCGTCGCGCGCCATGGTGGTGGCCACCACCAACGCCATCCATCGCGTCGATGCCGGCATCAAGGGGCGGCCTCTCTTCTAATGAACGCCGAGATCATCGCCATCGGCAGCGAGATGCTCACCGGCGATAAGGTCGATACCAACTCGCTCTACCTCACCGCGGAGTTGAACCAGCTCGGCGTCGAAGTGGTCTCCAAGT
>JAPKZC010000640.1 GCA_026394025.1 Candidatus Solibacter sp. | reverse complement strand
TCCTCTCAACCACATCCCCGCGGCAAACCGCTTGCCCTGGTTGGCAGGCAAAGCAACTTGTGCGCACCAGCTAAACGCCGGTCAGGCCAGCAATGAAATCACGGAACTTAGACCCTCATTTTTGCGCCAGAAAGTAGTTAGCCGATTCCAGATGGTAGCCCTCGCCACCCTTGCGCTCTGCCTTTTTCCGGTAGGGCTCGCCAGTGCCGCTGAGCAGAAGACATTCCCTACGCCGAATGCAGCCATGACGGCCCTCATCGCCGCCGTCAAAGCCCACACCCCGGAACAGGTAATGGCTATTCTAGGTCCCGAACTAGAGGCCTTCAACGCTACCCGCGACAAGGCGCAGGACGAGATGGACCGGCAGCTGTTTCTGGAGGGCTCCCGAATCGTGAAACTGGAGAAACAGGGTGACGATCCGAACACTGTGATCGCCTACCTGGGAGAAATAGAGTGGCCGTTCCCCGCTCCTCTGGTGAAGACATCCACAGGGTGGAAGTTCGACGGCAAGGCGGCCGTGGAAGAGAGCAAAGACCGTGAAATCGGCAGGAACGAACTCGCGGCCATTGACGCTTGCCAAGCCTATGTCGACGTCCAACTGGACTATTTCTCCTCAGATCGTCAGGGAGACGGCTATCTGCAATTCGCACAAAAAATCAACAGCACCCCCGGAAAATTCGACGGCCTCTACTGGAGTAACGCCAGTGGCGAAGACGTCAGCCCGCTTGGCCCCTTCGCTGCCGAGGCGGCGGGGGCCGAGTCAGATCTCTCGGTGAAGCCCCTTCCGCTCTCCGGATACTACTTCAAGATTCTGACCGCTCAAGGCGACGCGGCCGCAGGTGGCGCGCGTAGCTATCTGGTAAATGGCCGCATGCTCGCGGGGTTCGCCCTGGTGGCCTGGCCCGCCGAGTACGGAGTCACCGGAGGGTCCACGTTTCTCGTGAATCAGCAGGGAATTGTCTATCAAAAGGATCTTGGCCCCGATACGGAGCAAATTGCCCGCACGATGAGCCAGTTCAATCCTGACAGCACCTGGACGAAGACCGAGTAGCTCGGAGATCCAGACCTCATCCCCTCCCGGCAGCCGGCGGAGCTTCATGCAGTCAACGTGACGCACCCGCCGGCCCGGCCTTTTCGCATCGCCTGCCGACAAGACTCAATAAGAATAATGAGACGCTACCGCGGATGCTTGCATCCGTTCCGCACGCCAAAGCCAGATTGGACTGGACCACGGCGCAAATCGGAAGTAAGTCCGAATGAACCTGCAAATGAGTCCACGGCCCGCCGCATCGAGTACGCCGCAACAAGGCGCGCGAAGGCGATCACGTCGGCAGCTTATGCGAACAGGGTCAGGGGGCTCCGCCCCAGAGACGGCTGATATTGGCGCGCAGCAGGGCTCGTCCATCCTTGCCAGGTACCTGCTTCGCGCGCAGGAAGAGGAGAGATCGCGAATTGCAGTCGGACTCCACGATGGAATCAATCAGGAAGTCGCGATGCTTTCGCTGGAGCTCGGAACTGCGATTTCCGGTGTGGGCGATGACCAACTCCGGGAACGCCTGATCGCGATTCGCAACCGGGCGATCCGCCTATCCGAAGAGGTCCGCCGGATTTCGCACGGGTTGCGCCCCGCGCTGCTCGAGTACATCGGCTTCGCCGGTGCCGTCCGCAGCCACTGCCGGGACCTGTCGGAGAACGCCGGCCTTCGGGTCGACCTGGCGGCTGACGACTCGTTGGACTTGCCCGCGGACGTTGCCACTGTCCTCTACCGCATCGTGCAGGAAGCGCTGCAGAATGTCGTGCGTCACGCGAGAGCGACGGCTGTGACGGTACAAATCCAGGAGCGCAACGGGTTCATCGCGCTGTCCGTGGAAGACAACGGCGTGGGATTCAGCAGGGGCTCGCTGCCACCGGGAAGCGGAATGGGGCTCGCCAGTATGCGCGAGCGGGCGCGGTCCCTGGGAGGCGAGTTGACCGTGAGGAAGGCGGCTCCACACGGGACAAGAATGGAAGCCCTGATCCCATCGGGAGGAGTGAAATGAAGACAAGAATCCTGTTGGCAGACGATCATCCCTTCCTGATCGAAGGCTTGCGCAGCCTTCTGGATACCCGTTTCGAGATCGTGGGTACCGCGGCTGACGGCAAGGCCCTCCTGGATCTGGCATTGGACCTACAGCCCGACATCGCGATCACCGATATTTCGATGCCGGTCATGAACGGTCTCGAAGTGACCCGCAGGCTTCGCGAATTGGGCTCGAAGATCAAGATCATCATCCTCACCATGCACGCCGATGTGGATCTGGTCAGGGAGGCCTTTCGGATGGGGGCTTCCGGGTACGTGTTGAAGAACTGCGCGGTAGAAGACCTGGCAGCCGCCATTCGCAGCGTATCGGAAGGTCGCCTGTTCCTGGCGAATTCTCTCGCCAAAGGGCGACTCGAGGGCGTCAATGCCGCCGGCAAAGTCCTCCCGGAGGCTGGTTCAGGCAATCTGACTCCAAGGGAGCGCCAGGTGCTTCAACTGGTGGCTGAGGGCCGGATTATGAAAGAAATCGCGGCGCTTCTCGATATTTCGGTGAGTACGGCGGGCTTTCACCGCTACAACATCATGGACAAACTGCAAATTCGCTCGACCGCCGAGCTGACGCAGTATGCCATCAGACACAAGCTGGTATTCCTGCAATCCGCCAGCACAAGTTATCCACTCGAGGCTGCCTCTGGAGACGCTGAAACGGCAATTTGAGTGGACCGAACGAACGAAAAGGAGAACAAACGAAAATGACACGATTCAACGCGAAATGCGCACTGCCGCTGCTTCTATGGGTGACATCTGCTACGGCGCAAACGACACCGGTAACCGTCGCCTACTCGTATACCGGGTTCCCGGTGTACATCCCGATCCAGAACGCGAACGTTTTCTCATTCGCTACGGTTACGGTTCCCGACGCGCTCAAGGTGACTAAGGTAACTGCTAAAGTCTTAGTCGAGTACCCCGCTGTCGGTGACCTGAACCTCTATCTGTATTCTCCCGATGGTACTCGGGTGAAGCTCCTGGAACGTAACTGCTCGGCGCTGGCGAACGTTGACACGACGTTCGACGACGCAGCGCAATCCTCGTACTCGGACTTCTGCCCGGCTGAGGCCGGCCGCGGACCTTTCAAGGGCAACGAGCCTTTGTCGAACTTCAACTCGGCGGATAGCTCCATTGGCAACTGGCGGCTCATGGTGCAAAACAATGGGAGCAACAGCCGGACCGGTTGGTTGAGGGGTTTCACGCTCACGATCACCGGCACGTCCCAGATGACGCCCGTGCTTCGTCCGGAGTTCGTTCTGAACAGCGCAAGTGCGCGCAACGGCGCGATTGCTCCCGGTGAGAACATCACCATTCTCGGGACCGGGTTGGGGCCGGTTACGGGACTCGCCGCATCGGGAAGCCCCTGGTCCACGACGCTTGGCGGAGTGCAGGTCAGCATTAACGGAGCCGCGATTCCGCTGTCCTATGTCTCCAGGTTCCGCATCGAGGGACAGGTTCCCTACGGAGTCTCGACCACGGGGCCGGCAACGATTCAGGTTCAAAATGGCACCACAACCAGTTCCCTGATCACAGTAGGCACGCAGGCGACCTCCCCCAGCATCTACGTTTACGATCAGTTGGGAATCGGGTCGGCAAAGGCGTTCAATCAGGATGGCACATTGAATTCCAGCCTTTCGCCTACACGTCGTGGTTCGATAGTTTCGGTCTACGCGAACGGACTCGGCGCGGTCGCCCCGGCATCCGCGGCGGGACAAGGCGGGCCATCCAATCCCTTATCGCTCGCGACCCAAACGGTGACCGCGTCGATCGGCGGAGTACCCGCGGTGGTTACCTTCGCGGGCCTGGCGCCGGGCTTTCCAGGTACGTATCAGGTGAACATTCTGGTTCCGCTGGAGGTGCCTGCGGGGACGCGAGCCATCGAAATCTCCAATGCTGGGAATGCCAGCCAGGGCAACGTAACCATCGAAGTCCAATAGGCAGACGAGGGCGGAGTTCAAAGGCGGGGCGCTTCGCGAGGCTGCGGAGCGCCCCGCCGTCTTTCTGGTGATGTGTCCCTGTGAGATGTTCCAGTAGGCAGAACGAATGGGATCGACGACAATGCATTGGGAACCCAGAATTGACCGATTACTCCCTAAAGCCGCGATTGCTCCTTGCGGACGATCACGAGGACGTCCTGACCTGGGTTGAGACGCTGCTCGAAGACGAGTTTTGTATAGTGGGAACCGCGCACGACGGTGAAGGACTGATCGAAGCCGCGGCGCTGTTGCGCCCTGACCTGATCATCGCGGATGTCGTCATGCCGCGGATGAACGGCATATCGTCCGTCCGGGCGATCCGTGATCTTCTGCCGGCCTGCAGGTTTGTGTTCCTTTCCATGCACAATGAGCCGGATCTGGTGCGGGAAGCCCTGGCCGCGGGCGCATCCGGTTTTGTGTTGAAGGTCGCCGCGGATACGGACTTGCCACAGGCTGCAAGGGATGCGCTGGCAGGGAGGCGTTTCGTCTCCGCCTTGATCCACTATCCGGATTGAGCGCCCGCCACTGAAAGCCGCTACTTCTTCATCGGGTATTTCTTGAAGAGCTGCGTCGCTGACTTTTCCAACTTGGCGCGAATCTGGTCCGGCATCAGGGTAGTGCGCTGCAAGCTGTCGGTCACCATCGCGGACCAGGTGGATTTCTTCGTCTTACTGTCGATCAGGTTCACGAAGAGCGTTCCCTGACGATTGTAGCTGCCCATGGTGGCAACCACCGTTCCGTAGTCGAAGTTGTAGCCTAGGCCGAAGAGGATCGCTTCCAGGTGAGGTATCGATTCCGTAAACACATAGGCCTGAATCTGAATGTCCGCGCCGTCGGCGACTTCCTTCAAGCCTACGTTGGCAAGCTGCTTTCCCACTGCTTCCTTCAGGATGGGATTGGCAGGGTTGTTCTCGTCAATCCCGGTCTTGACCAGCATACGGGGCGGCAACCACTGAAAGGTCTTGTAGTTGGCCATGTCGACGCCCTTTGCGAGTTGAGCTTTCACCTTGGCGGCAAAGGCCGGTGGCAACAGGCTGCCTGAAGCCAGCAGAGTCAGACTGAGGACTAAATAGGAAGTTTTCATCAGATGCCCGTTCTATCGGCCGAAATATCGGCAGATGGAGAGATCCTCAAACAGCGGGTCGCGTCGCAATTTATTTGCCACTACGATGGTGGCCCCTGAGATTATGGCCAGCCGGCGGGCAGGACATAGAAGATTCCCACCGACAGCCGCGTATAGGTCTGCTTGCTGACGATGACCTTAAGTTCCGGGCGAATGCCCCAATTCTCGCGGACATAGTAGCGCAATCCGGCTCCGGTATGAAAGCCGAAGTCGAAGTCGCTGTAATGCGAAACCACGGCGATACC
>JAPKZC010000269.1 GCA_026394025.1 Candidatus Solibacter sp. | reverse complement strand
TCCGCGGGCGGTGCGCTTCAGATAATTGCCGCGTCCGGGCTTGCCGAGGAATTGGCCGGCATCCACGATGACCTCGCCGCGCGAGAGCACGGTGCGCGCGTTGCCGCTGACTTCATAGCCTTCGAACAGCGAGTAATCGACGCGCATGTGATGGGTTGTGGCGCTGATGGTGTAGTGCGCGTTGGGATCCCAGATGACGAGATCGGCGTCGCTGCCGGCGGCGATCTCGCCCTTCCTGGGATACATTCCGAAGATGCGGGCCGGGGTGGTGGAGGTGACTTCCACGAAGCGATTGAGCGAGAGTTGTCCCTTGTTGACGCCGTAGTGATACATGAGTTGCAGGCGGTTCTCGATGCCGGGGCCACCGTTGGGGATCTTGGTGAAATCGTCCTTGCCGAGCGTCTTCCGGTCCGCGAAACAGAACGGGCAGTGGTCGGTAGAAACCACCTGCAAGTGATCGTGCCTCAGCCCTTCCCAGAGTTTCGGCAGGTGATGTTTGGGGCGCAGCGGCGGGGTGAGGACGTACTTGGCGCCCTCGAAATTGGGGCGTTCGAGTTCTTCGATGGAGAGCAGCAGGTACTGCGGGCAGGTCTCGGCGAAGGCCGGCACGCCTCGATCGCGCGCCTCGCGCACTTCGTTGAGCGCGTCTTCACTAGACACGTGAACGATGTAGACCGGCGCGCAGGCGATCTCCGCCAGGGCGATGGCACGGTGCACTGCTTCGGCTTCGGCGCGCGGCGGGCGGGTGAGCGCGTGGTAAATGGGTGCGGTCTTGCCCTCAGCGAGGGCGCGCGCGACGATCACGTCGATCACGCTGCCGTTTTCGGCGTGCATGCAGACCAGCGCGCCGTTCCGGGCGGTGTGGGAAAGCGCCTTAAAGATTGTGGCGTCATCCACCATAAGGGTGTTGGGATAGGCCATGAAGAGCTTGAAGCTGGCCACGCCTTCGTCCACCAGATCGTCCATGTCTTCCAGGCCACAGGCGCCGAGATCGGTGACGATCATGTGCAGGCCGTAATCGATACACGCCTTGCCCTCGGCCTTTTTCCACCAGGTATCGAGGGCGTCGCGCATGCGTGTGCCGCGCGGTTGGGTGGCGAAATCGACGATCGTGGTGGTGCCGCCGAGCGGCATGTCGAGGTGGGTGTGGCAATCAACACCGCCGGGGAGGACGTACATACCTGTGGCGTCGATAACCTTGGCGGCGGAGTTGGCAGGGATGCCGGGGCGGACTTCCTTGATGACCTCGCCTTCTGTCAGGACGTCGGCGGCGATGGTTTGGTTGGCGGTGACGATGTTGCCGTTGCGGATTAGGGTGTTCATCGGCCTCCTTGAGAATAGACTCTCGCCGTTTCCTGACTGGCAACCGGGCTAGGTTTCCAGGGGCCCGGTGATGGTGGGGCTTGCCCCGGCGGCGACGGCGGTCAAGCTCTCATCCAGCAGTCGGATGAACTGGTCCACATCGGAGCGGCCAATGTTCATGGGCGGCGTCACGCGCACCACGTTGCCGTAGAGCCCGCCCTTGCCCACCAGCAGGCCGTGCTCCCGCGTGGCCTCCAGCAACTGCGCGGTCTGCGCGGCGGCGGGCGCCCTGGTTTTGCGGTCTTCCACCAACTCGATGGCTTGCATGAGACCCATGCCGCGGACATCGCCGATCAACTCGTGCTTGTCCTTCAGTTCTTCGAGGCTGCCACGCAGGTAGCCGCCGGTGTCGCTGCAATTGTCCAGCAGCTTCTGCTCTTCGATGAAATCGATCACGGCCTTGGCGGCGGTTGCCGTCACCGGGTTGCCGCCGAAGGTAGAGAGGGTCACGCCCCCGAGTCCGGCGGCGACCTCCGGTCGGGCCACGGTCAGACCGATCGGACTGCCGTTCCCCAGGCCCTTGGCGCTGGTGATGATGTCCGGAATCACGCCCCACTGCTCGATGCCGAACCACTTGCCGCCGGTGCGTCCCCAGCCAGTCTGCACTTCGTCGCTGATGAAGATGCCGCCGTGATTGCGCACAATCCTTTCCACAATCTGGAAGTATTCTTTGGGCGGGGTGACAAAGCCGCCGACGCCCTGAATTGGTTCGGCGATGAACGCCGCGATCTGGCCGCCGGTGGTGGTACGGATCAGCTCTTCGCAATCCTGCGCGCAGCGCACTTCGCAATCGGGATAGGTCAGGCCGAAGGGGCAACGGTAGCAATACGCGTTGTGCGCGTGGACCACGCCGGCCTGCGACGGGCCCAGCCGCCAGGTGCTCTGCCCGGTGAGCGTCATAGCCATGGCCGAGCGCCCGTGATACGAATGGCGCAGCGCCACAATCTGGTCGCTGCCGGTGTAGCAGCGCGCCGTCAGGATGGCGGTTTCGTTGGCCTCCGTGCCGCTGTTGGTGAAGAAGCTCTTGGTCAATTGGCCGCCGGGGGTCAGCGAGGCGATCTTCTTGGCGAGCGCCGCCTGCGGTTCATTGGCGAACAGGGTGGAGACGTGCTGCAAGGTATCGAGCTGCTGGTGGACCTTGGCGTTGATCTGGCTGTTGCAGTGGCCCACGCTCACCGTAACGATGCCGCCGAGGAAATCCAGGTACTGACTGCCATCGGCGTCCCAGACGTATTGACCCTTGGCGCGCGCGATTACCAGCGGCTCTTTGTAGAAATGAAAAACCGCTGGGAATAGGTATTCCTGGTTGGCGATGATGATTTCTTCTTTCGTCATGGGGTCACGCTATGAATTCAATGTTACAGCGGCGCAAGCGCAGGAGTGCGTCATCCGGACTCCCTACCGGAACAGCCGCACCAGCGCTACCCCGTGCCGCGGCACTACCGCCTTGTACTCCGCAGCCGCCGCTCCGGCGTCCTTCTGCCGCCACACGTCGCGCGTCCGCCGCCGCCCCTCGATCCCCAGTTCCTGCCAACTCACCGCCATCTCGCGCTCGCCATCCCCCAGGTTGAATAGCCCCACTGCCATCGACCCGTCCGCCATCGGCTTCGCCAAAATGAACTCCTCCTCGGTCCGCCGCACCGTGCGCGCCTGCTTGCCCAGCGCGTCCTGGTCCACGTCGATCACCTCGGCGTTGCACAGCACGTTCAACGTGAACTCGTCGAGACTTCCCATGTCGCCCGAGTAAAACAGCGGCGACGCCATCAGCGCCCACATCGACATGTAGCTGTACTGTTCCTCCGCCGTCAGCGCCGCCTTCACCGGCGGCGCGCTCTGATTGAACGCGTTCCCCACCGTCCCGATCAGGATGTAATCCGGGTCGTTCCATTTCCCCGGTCCGGCATATTCCCACGCCGCCGCGTTCTTGAATGCGATGCTGTAGAAGCCGGGCAGCCGGCTCGATTTCTCCAGGCCGAGGTCGCCGGTGGTCCGCCAGCAGTGGCCGCCCACCTCGCCGCCCCACTTCCACACCTCGCTTCGGCCGTACTGGCAGAGATTGAACACCATGTCGCGACTCAGTTTGCCGACCAGGGGTCCCATCAATTCGTACGGCTTTCGATCGGCCTC
>JAPKZC010000433.1:18179-18950 GCA_026394025.1 Candidatus Solibacter sp. | reverse complement strand
CGGCCTTCCTCGATGGCCGTGACGCGGTACTGGTAGAAATCGCTCAGCAGCTTCTCGCGATTCACTGCCGCGGTTTCCAGCGTCGCAACGGACGCCACGAAATGGTGGCGCACGGTGTCGCGGAACGTGAGCAGTGAATCGTCCGAGCGCCGCACAACCAAGCCGCGAACCGAAGCCTGTTCGTAGGTCATGGCGAGTGCGCCGTAGTATAGCGGCCAACTCGCGCCGTAGCCCGGATAGAAGGCGTCGTACTGTTCGCGCGTGAAATAATCGAAACCGTATTTATCGAACCACTTGGAATTGTTCTTGCCGAAGAGCGTGAGGCTGGTGCGCTGATTCGGCGTCAGGTTCGGATTATACGGGTCGGATTCGGGCGTGAAGAAATACGTGGCGTCCGCGCCCATCTCGTGCAGATCCACGTACACCAGAGGCAGCCACTCGCGCAGCGTCTTCACCTGGCTGAGGATCTCCGGCTGGCTGAGCCCGATCCAGTCGCGATTGAGGTCGAACAGGTAGTGGTTGACGCGGCCGCCGGGCCACGGCTCGTTGTGTTCAGCGGCGCTCGGGCTCGCGTCCGGCATCAGGCCGCGCGCCTGTTCATAGTAGTTCACGAAGCGGTCGCGACCGTCGGGGTTCTGCGTCGGATCGATCAGCACCACCACTTTCGACAGCACGTCCTCCACAATCTTGTCGTTACGCGCGGCCAGCAGGTGGTAGGCGGTAAGCAGCGCCGCGTCGGGAGAAGAGATCTCGTTGCCGTGGACGCCGTAG